>JAUPKO010000938.1 GCA_030837395.1 Actinomycetota bacterium
ACCTGTTCACGTGGGTTGTCGCGGGGTCACTGGGGTGTGGCAGCGACGGTGCGGGTCAGGTGCCCGCGACCAGATCTGTTCCAGTCGTCGCGTCCGTCGTGTCGGCGGCGGCCGCGGTTGGGGTGGTCAGCTCTGCGGGGGCGAGGTCGAGGGCGGCGAGGAGGGGGCGGGCAACGCGGATGACGGTGTCTGCGGTGGTGCGCAGCAGGTCGAGGTCGCCTTGGGCCCAGGTGCCGATGTAGTCGAATGAGGCTGCCGTGGTGTCCATCCCGGCTGCGGCGAGAAGGATGTAGGCGACGGATTCGGCTTCGATCTCGGCGGTGCCGCGGTGGGTGTACCCGGTGTCGTCGTCGAGGTGCCCGCACGCCAGGTGGCCCAGTTCGTGTGCCAGCGTCAGGGCGTCTTGAGCAGGTGGTTGGCCGGGCAGGATCGTCACCGTCCGGTCGGTGCGGCGGGTCCTGCCGAACGCCGGCCCGCAGCCGCCGACCTTCACCTGGTAGCCACGGTGGTTGATCTGTGTGGTGAGTGCCTCGCGGAGTCCTTGCGGGGTGTATCCGTCGATGGCGGTGTCGCCGGGGCGGGGCGGCCCGTCGGTTTGCTCGATGTCGAACACCACGACGGGGCGGAAGCCCACAACCTGTCCGGGGCGGCGGGTCCGCTGTCCGGCGCCGCTACCCGATGCTGGGGTGGGCTGCCCGGTGGTGCCGGTGTCTGCCACCGCGCCGGTGGCGTCGCCGGTGGTGTCGCCTGAAGGCCTCGGGCCGGGTTCGGTGCCCGGGCGGGGCCGTCGGGCGATGATCGGGGCGAGGATGCGGATGCCGCGTTCACCGTGGCGGACCTGCCGGCCGGCTTTGCGCCAGGTCCGGTACCCGCAGACCACGGTTGCTTGGGGGCGTTGTGCCCCGATCAGGAGCAGGTTGCCCAGGGAATACCGGCTGCCGGTGCGGGCGGTCAGCTCCAAGAGTGTGATCCACTGCTGGTCGCGGGTGAGGGCGGCGATGCCGTCGGTGATCTGTTGCTGTAGGTGCTCGATGCTGGTCATCGGGCTCTCCTTGGAAGGGCTTGGGGTGCCCTCCGGGAGCCGCGCGCGTGTCCGGCCCCGGTCGGGCGGATGCACGCTGGCGTGGCCGTCCGGAGGGCACGGGTGGGGATGACAGAAACCGGTGTCGCGGGTGTTCTCGTTGTGGCCGAAGGGGGAGTTACGGCCGGAGAGGGGGGTCAGTAGATGACGGTCCACTGCCCGGGTGCTGGCCCGTCCACCGGATAGGACGGCACGTGGTGGTGGTCGAGCACGGGTGCATCAGGGCGCGGCGCGTGGGCGGTGGCGTCGTCGTCGATGACGGCGTGGCAGCCGCTGGTCGTGCAGCGGCGGGCCTTCGGGCGATAGGTCAACGCCCAGGCTGTTCCGCCAGCAGATTCCACGAGCAGGCCGAGATTCCCGTAGCCGGTCACCCGGGCGTCCGGATAGCCGGTGAGCAGGACGGTCAGGAGTTCGTTCCAGCTGTCCGCGGCTTGCCGGTAGGCCGGGGAGGCGGGGTGGTAGTGGGAGCTGAGCCGCCAGAGGTGGGCGCGGCATTCGGCGATCGCCTCGATCGCTGAGTGGGTCAGTCGTAGGTGGTGCTCGGTCGGCCGCAGGTCCGTCAGCGCCGGCAGAACGAGCCGTGGGTCGGGGTCGTCGTAGCTGGCCGGCAACAGGTTGGTGGCCAGGTCCAGGCCGATCTCCGCTGCGAGGCCCCAGAGGCCCGCCCGCCCGGTGATCATGTTGAAGATCGCGTTCCACTGGCTGATCGGGATCGCGTACCCGCTCAGGTTCACGGACGGGGCCGACGGGTCCGCGTCACCTGTCGAGTCATCGCCCGAAGCGTCCGAGCCACGACCTGTTGGCGGGCGCACGGCGGAACCGAGCGCCGCGAGGGTGTCTCGAAGGAGCTGGGCCGGGCTGGTCGCCGCGCTCGCGGCGGCATGGATGGCGCGCAGATCGTCGTCGGTCAGCACCCGCCGAACGGGCGCTGTCGGCCCATTGCTGGCGGCAGAGTTGGGGCCGGAGGTGCTGCTGGTGGGGTGGGTTGGTCGTGGGGTTGTCATGGCTGGTTCTGGCGGTTCCATTCGGCCCCGCTGGGGCGGCTAGAACTGGCTCCGCCCGAAGGGCCCAGGTATCCGGCGGTCGGCCGCTCGACTGCAGGTCAGCGCGCCGCTCCCGTGTCCAGGCCGCTCTTGAAGTGGGGCCGGCTCAAGCCGCCCAACCGGGGCCATAGCGAACCGCCAGAACCACATGGCTGGTTGTCTCCGTTTCTTGTCGTCGGTGAGGGGTGGGGTCAGGCGTTGTGGTGGCGGGTGAAGATTTCGATGTGGCGGTTGGTTCCGGTGGTGGCGGTGATGCTGCGGACCTGGTCGTTGAACCAGTCCCGGGTGATCGCGCTGGTGTCGAGGTACTGGTCGGGGACGCCGGCGGCGTGCAGGGCCTGGGTCCAGCCCAGTGCCCGCATCCGGGCGCGGGTGTAGTCGGTCTGGGAGGGGTAGGGGGCGAGGTAGGCCGCCGTGAACTGCTCGATCACCGTCTGGGGGTCGAGGTCGTTCCTGGTGGTGGCGCCTTCGACGTCCAGCCAGTCCCCGATGGCCTGCAGTTCGACGTGGTGGGTGGCGGCGATCTGGTGCATCGCGCACAGGACGTCGAGGCGGTGCCGGTGTCGGTCGCGGCCGTAGGCGCCGTACCCGCACGCTTCGATGATCAGCGTCTGGTCTGGTGTGGTGCCGCACGCGCGGGCCACGGCGGTCCGTGAGGTTTCCAGGTCGGGATGGATCTCCACCCACGTGGAGAGCGTGGGGTCGCTGGTGGGGGCGACGCGCAACCACCCGGGCAGGGGCTCGGCAGGTTCGTCGTCCGGGCGCCGGCCAGCTCGTCCGTTGATGTTGTGGGTCGCGGCGCGATCGGCGAGGTCAGCCAGGGCGTAGCGGTTCAGGTCGCTCAACGCCTGGGTGGCTTCTTTCTGATGCCGTGTCTGCAGCGGTGTGAGCGGGTAGTCGGGTTGGATCACGTGCGCGGCGACGGTGAGCACCACGACGAGTACTCCGTCGGAGAACACGAGGTATTCGGGGGTGTCGCCGGTCACCAGCCCGGTCTCGCGGTCGTCGATGCTGGCCTGGACACGGTCTCGCCAGGGTTGCGGGGTGGCGGCCAGGTTGTGACGGAGCAGCCTGCATCGGAAGCGCAGGCTCACGCCACGCAGCCGTCCGGCATCGGTGTCATGCAAGCAGCGCATCTGGACGAGCGCCTGGTCGATCGTGGAACGTCTCACAACGGTCTCCTGTCGAGGTGAAGGGGCCGGACGCTCGCCGCCGGTTGCCGCCGGTTGTCCCCGGGGTATTCGGGGAGGCGTCCGTGAGGAAAGGGGGTGGATCAACGGGGTCGACGGGCACGCAGGTGATCGGCCAGGACCGCGACGGCCTCGTCCAGCTGCGGGAAGGTGACCGAGACGGCGGTGTCGGCGTACTCGTCACCGAACCGGTCGGCGTACACGCGGGAGAACGCATCCCGCAGTTCGTCGTCGGTGATGCCGACGGCGTCCGGGTCGAGGTCGTGGTGCCCGGCGAGCAGGGCGGGTACGTCGAATCGCAGGCAGGCGTCCCACATCTGGCTGGCCAGTTCCGCCGTCAGCGCGCCGTGGTCTTCCTCGTCGTACAGCGGATACTCG
>JAUPKO010000939.1 GCA_030837395.1 Actinomycetota bacterium
CGGCTGACCAAGAAGTTCTTGGACTATCGCCGCGAACTGGGCATCGAGGTCCTTGTCTTGCGCAAGGGCGAGGACGTCTTCGGCCAGCTCGTCGACAGGCTGGCCAAGGGCAAGTTGCTGGCGCTGCTCGGCGACCGCGACCTGACCAGCCGCGGTGTGCCGGTCGACTTCTTCGGCGAGGCCACACGCTTCCCGGCCGGACCCGCCGTGCTCGCGCACACCACCGGCGCCCCACTGTTCGCCGCCCATCTGTGGTGCGAGGACGAGATGTCCTTCTGCCGGGTCGGCGACGGCATCCACACCGACCGCTCGCTGGACCGCGACAGCTACGTCCGTGCCGCCACGCAGGAGATCGCCAACCAGATGGCTGAAGGGCTGCGCGAGCACCCCACCGACTGGCACATGATGCAGCCGCTGTGGCTGGCCGACCTTGACCAGTCTCGCCTGCGCGCTAGCGACTACGACCACCCCGCGGGGCCCACCTGATGCGCGTCGGCATCGTCTGCCCGTACGACTGGAACACCCCCGGCGGAGTGCAGGCGCACATCCGGGACCTGGCCGAGGAACTCATGCGCCGGGGGCACGACGTGAGTGTGCTGGCACCGGCCGAAGATGACTCCGACCTGCCTGATTACGTGGTCGGTGCCGGTCGGGCAGTGGCGGTGCCCTACAACGGTTCGGTCGCCCGGCTCAACATCGGCGTCGTCTCGGCCACCCGGGTGCGGCGCTGGATCCGGGAGGGCAGATTCGACGTCGTGCACGTGCACGAACCCGTCTCGCCGAGCCTGTCCGTGCTCACGTGTTGGATCGCGCAAGGCCCGATCGTGGCAACTCAGCATGTCTCGATGGACCGGTCCAAGACACTGTCGTCGCTGTCGCTGCTGGCCAACACCGCAATGGAGAAGTTGTCCGGGCGCATCGCCGTGTCCGAGAAAGCGCGCCAATTCATGGTCGAACACGTTGGCGGGGACGCCGTGCTGATCCCCAACGGCGTCAACTGTGAGGCCTTCGCGACCCCTGGGGAACTCCCCGGCTACCCCCGCCAAGGCCCGACGTTGTTCTTCATCGGCCGGATCGACGAGCCGCGCAAGGGCCTGCCCACGATGCTCGCGGCGATGCCGGCGATCATCGCCGCGCAGCCTGACGTGGAACTGTTGGTTGCGGGCCCCGGCGAGGTCGCCGAGGTCGAGGAGACCCTGGACCCGGCCATCGCCGACCACGTGCGATTTCTGGGGTTGGTGTCCGAGCGGGACAAGGTCCGGGCCTTCCATTCGGCGGATCTGTACGTGGCACCGCATCTGGGCGGTGAGAGTTTCGGCATCGTGTTGCTGGAGGCCATGGCCAGCGGCACGCCGGTGCTGGCCAGCGATCTGGAGGCGTTCCGTCTCGTGCTCGCGGATGGTCGCTACGGCGAACTGTTCACCACCGGCGATGTGACCCAGCTGGCCACCCAGGTGATCACCTTGCTGAACGACCCGCAGCGTCGTGAGGCGCTCGCGGCTGCCGGACATCGACGGGCCTGGGAGTACGACTGGGGCACGGTGGCGCGCGATATCGAGCGGGTGTACGCCTCGGTAGTGACGCCGGGGGAGCCGGTCACGGCGGATCTCAGCGAACAACTCCTGGGCCGGTGGGCACGCCGGACCCCGAGGGAGGATTGAGCCGTGGATGGTGGCTGGCTCGTGTGGCTGCTGGCGGTGCTGTTGGTGCTGGCCATGGTCGTCTGGTACTTGTCGAGCACCGCGGGCCGGTTGGATCGGCTGCACCGCCGGGTGGAGGTCAGTTGGGACAACCTCGTGGCCGCGCTGCAGCGGCGGCGGGATGTGGCCGACCACGTGGCCGGCAGCGGTCTGCTGGATCCGGCGTCCTCGTTGCTGATCGCAGACGCGGTGGCCAGGGTCGACCAGAGCACCCCCGACGACCGCGTGGCGTTCTACCTCGTGGAGTCGGACTTGACCGCTGTGCTGGGCGCGGTCTTCGCCGATCCGGCCGAGGTGGATGAGATCGTCGCCGAACCCGGCGGCGACGTTGTGCTCAAGTTGGCCGACGCCTGCCATCGGGTGGAGATCGGCCGACGGTTCTACAACGATGCCGTGCTGGCCACCCGGAGCATGCGCGAGCGCTACCTGGTGCGGTGGTTTCGGCTGCAGGGCACCGCTGCCATGCCGCAGACTGTGGAGATGGCCGACTCCGCGCCGGACGGATTCGCGGGCCGCTGACCGGCCGTTACACTCGTGGCAAGCAGCGGCACCGTCCGCACCCCTACGATCGCAGCGAGGTTCGACGTGACCGACAACTCCCACGCCACCGGCACCGCCCGCGTCAAGCGCGGTATGGCCGAGATGCTCAAGGGCGGCGTCATCATGGACGTCGTCACGCCCGACCAGGCGAAGATCGCCGAGGACGCCGGCGCCGTGGCCGTGATGGCGCTGGAGCGAGTGCCGGCCGACATCCGGGTGCAGGGCGGCGTGGCCCGGATGTCCGACCCGGACATGATCGACGGCATCATCGAGGCGGTGTCGATCCCGGTGATGGCCAAGGCCCGGATCGGCCACTTCGTCGAGGCACAGGTGCTGCAGAGCCTGGGGGTGGACTACATCGACGAGTCCGAGGTGCTGACCCCTGCGGACGAGAAGTTGCACATCGACAAGTGGAACTTCACGGTGCCGTTCGTCTGCGGCGCCACCAACCTGGGTGAGGCGCTGCGCCGCATCGGCGAGGGCGCCGCGATGATCCGTTCCAAGGGCGAAGCCGGCACCGGCAACGTGGTGGAGGCCACACGGCACATGCGCACGATGATCTCCGACATCCGCCGCGTGCAGGGCATGGGCGAGGAGGAGCTGTTCAACGCCGCCAAGGAGCTCGGCGCCCCCTACGAGCTGGTGCGTGAGGTGCACGAACTCGGCAAGCTCCCCGTGGTGATGTTCACCGCCGGTGGTATCGCCACACCTGCCGATGCGGCCATGATGATGCAGCTGGGCGCGGAGGGGGTGTTCGTCGGATCGGGCATCTTCAAGTCCGGCGACCCGGTCAAGCGCGCCAACGCCATCGTGCAGGCCACCACCAACTTCGACAACCCCGATGTGATCGCGAAGGTCTCACGTGGGCTCGGTGAGGCCATGGTGGGGCTGAACATCGACACCCTTCCCCCGGAGCAGCGGTACGCCGGACGCGGCTGGTGACGCTGGTCGGCGTCCTCGGCCTGCAAGGGGACGTGCGTGAGCACCGGGCGGCGATGGCGGCCCTGGGAGTCGATACCTCGGTGGTGCGCACCGCCGAGGAATTGGCCGAGGTCGACGGGCTGATCATTCCTGGTGGCGAGTCGACCGCGATGTCGTTGATCGCCCAGCGGGTGGGCATGATCGAGCCACTGCGTGCCGCGGTGGCGTCGGGGCTGCCGATGTACGGATCGTGTGCAGGCATGATCATGCTGGCGCGGGAGGTTGTGGACGGACGCGCCGACCAGCAGACCCTCGCGGCGTTGGACATCGTGGTGCGACGCAACGCCTTCGGTCGCCAGGTCGACTCGTTCGAGGCGGACCTGGCGATGCCTGTGCTGGGGCCGCAGTCGTTGCGGGCGGTGTTCATCCGCGCCCCCTGGGTCGAGTCGGTCGGGCCGGGGGTCGAGGTGCTGGGCACCGTGGCAGAGGGTCCGTCAGCGGGTAGGATCGTGGCCGTCCGTTCAGGCCTGGTCCTGGCCACCTCGTTCCACCCGGAACTCCTCGAGGCCGACCTGCGCGTGCACGGCCTGTTCCGGGACATGGTGGATGAAGGGATCGACAGATGAGCGGGCACTCCAAATGGGCCACCACCAAGCACAAGAAGGCCGTGATCGATGCCAAGCGGGGCAAACTGTTCGCCAAGCTGATCAAGAACATCGAGGTGGCCGCTCGGATGGGCGGCGGTGACCCGGACGGCAATCCGACCCTCTACGACGCGATAGTCAAGGCCCGCAAGAACTCGGTGCCCATGGACAACATCGAGCGGGCCGTCAAGCGCGGTTCGGGGGCCGAGGCCGGTGGCGCGGACTGGCAGACGATTATGTACGAGGGTTATGGCCCCGGCGGGGTCGCGGTGCTGATCGAGTGCCTCACCGACAACCGCAACCGGGCAGCCTCCGAGGTGCGCACCGCCATGACCCGCAACGGCGGCACCATGGCCGATCCCGGTTCGGTGTCGTACCTGTTCTCCCGCAAGGGTGTGGTGCTGCTGTCCAAGACCGACGTGCTGACCGAAGACGATGTGCTGCTCGCGGTGCTCGACGCCGGGGCGGAGGAGGTCAACGACCTCGGCGACACCTTCGAGGTCGTCAGCGAGGCCGGTGACCTCGTGGCGGTGCGGACCGCGTTGCAGGAGGCCGGGCTCGACTATGACTCCGCGGATGCCTCGTTCCTGCCCAGCGTCGAGGTGGGACTGGACGCCGAGGCCGCGCGCAAGGTGTTCCGGCTGATCGAGGCGTTGGAGGACTCCGACGAGGTGCAGAACGTCTATGCCAACGCCGACGTCTCCGATGAGGTCCTGGCTGAACTCGACGCCTGAGAGCCGCCCGCCGGGCGACTCTTTGGCCTTGATCGGGCAAGGTCACGCTTTGATCACTAAGTTCGGGGGTACGTCCCCCGTACCGTTCCCCTAAAGAGGTGTCTGCGCGTGACAGACCGACCGGATGCCGATTCGCCCGTCAAGCCCAAGCGCATGTCTGGGTGGGACTTCGCCACGTGGCGGGTTGCCTCGGACGATCCCGTCATGCGCTCGACCATCATCGGGTTGCTGCTGCTGGAGTCGGCCCCGGACTGGGACGTCCTCGTGCGGCGCTTCGACCGCGCGAGTCGCACGGTGACCGTGCTGCGACAAAAGGTCGTCGAGGGCCCCAGCGGCCTCGAGACGCCTCGCATGGTGATCGACCCCGCCTTCGATCTGAGCTTCCACCTGCGACGGTTCCGGATGCCGTCGCGGTCACGATGGGCCGACGTGCTGGAGGACTGCCGCCGGCAGAGCCTGACTGATTTCGATCGCGATCGACCGCTGTGGCAGGTGACCCTGCTGGAGGGACTGCCCGATGGCAAGGCGGCGGTGGTGGTCAAGCTTCACCATGCCATCGCCGATGGCCAGGGATCGGTGATGCTCGGGGCGGCGCTGTTCGATTTCGCCCCGGAGGGTCAGGACCTCGGGCCGATGCCGCCGGAGCCGGTGCCGGCCGAACTCGACAGCGCTGGATTCGTCGATGCCATGGTGCGCGACAACCTCGGTTGGGTAGCGCGCACGTCGGCCGACTTCGTACGCGGGTTGGGTCCGGCGACCCTTGCCGGTATGCGTGATCCAGGGGCGATCGCCACCCGCATCGTCAAGACCACCGGCTCGATCCTGCGGTTCACCAAAATTCCGCTCGGGCCGCTCTCACCGTTGATGACCGCGCGCAGCATCAGCTATCACTTCGACACGTTCGACATGGACTTCGACGCGATCAGGCGCACGGCCAAGGCGAACGAGGCCACCGCCAACGACGTGTTCCTCAGCGGTATCGCCGAAGGCCTGGGGGAGTACCACCGGCGGATGGGCAAGCCGGTGGACAAGCTTCGGGTGAACATGCCGATCAGCCTGCGCAAGCCCGGTGCGACCGGCACCGAGAACGCCGTGACGATCGCGCGGTTCGAGTTGCCGGTCGCCGGGATGTCGCCGGCCGATGTGATGAAAGACGTCGGCGCCACGGTGCGCAAGTGGAAGGCGGAGCCGGCGCTGATGCTCGCGGACGAGATCGCAGAATTGTCGCGGTTGATCCCCCCGGAGTTGATCTCGGCCGTGGCGCAGGCCTCCGACCTCACTGCCTCCAACGTGCCCGGGGTGCCGATCCCGGTGTGGCTGGCAGGGGCGAAGGTGCTGCGGATGTATCCGCTGGTCGCCACGATCGGCGCG
Organism: Actinomycetota bacterium; assembly: GCA_030837395.1. Lineage (GTDB taxonomy): Bacteria > Actinomycetota > Actinomycetes > S36-B12 > UBA10799 > JACJWR01. Next base: position 5,911 of record JAUPKO010000939.1, read on the forward strand.
GCGGTCAACGTCACCATGCTCACGTACGACGGCACCGCCTCGGTCGGGATCAGCACCGATGACGCCGCGGTGGACGACCGGGAGGAGTTGATCCGCTGCCTGCGCACCGGCTTCCGGATCGTCACCGGCACACCAGTCAACGCCGGGACGCCGCTGACCCGACGGCGACACGCCGCCGCCGCACCTGTGGAATCCGACCCCGCCGCCGCGGCCGATCAGGTAGGCTCATCGAACACGTGACCGAATCCGGCGGAGGTGGCCCATGCGGGTGCTCGGAGTTGACCCGGGCCTGACCCGTTGCGGTATCGGTGTGGTGCAGGGGGCGCCGGGCCGTCGGCTGGAGGTGATCCATGTCGAAGTCGTGCGCAGCGCCCCCGACGAGGAGCTCGGCAGCCGCCTGGCCCGCATCGAGGACGTGATCACCGCCTTGCTGGACCGGTACCGGCCCGACCAAGTCGCCGTCGAGCGGGTGTTCAGCCAGCACAATGTGCGGTCGGTGATGGGCACCGCCCAGGCCGCGGGGGTGTGCATCCTGGCGGCGCACCGACGGGGTCTGCCCGTGGCCAGTTACACCCCCACGGAGGTCAAGGCGGCGGTATCCGGCGACGGGCGGGCACAGAAGGCTCAGGTCGGCGCCATGGTGGCCCGGATCCTGGGGCTGCCCGACCGTCCGGAACCGGCGGATGCGGCCGACGCCCTCGCGCTGGCGATCACCGATGTCTGGCGCGGCACGGCTCTGGCGCGGCGCGCAACCGCAGCCGTGGGGCGGCGATGATCGCCTCGGTCCGCGGGCTGTGCGTGGCGATCGCCGGCGATGCGGTGGTGGTGGAGGTCGGCGGCATCGGGCTGCAGTTGACCTGCACTCCCGGCGCCCTGGCCGGCATCAAGGTGGGCAGCGAATGTCGCCTTGCCACGGCGTTCATCGTGCGCGAGGACGGCTGGTCGTTGTATGGCTTTGCCGACGACGACGAGCGGCAGTTGTTCGACCAGTTGCAGACCGTCGCCGGCGTGGGACCGCGGATGGCCCTGGCGACGGTCGGCACACTGGGAGCACCGGAACTGGTGCGGGCCATCGGCTCGGCGGATCTCGCGAGTCTCACCGCGGTATCGGGGGTGGGCAAGAAGACGGCCGAGCGGATGGTGCTCGAACTGCGTGAGAAGGTGGGCTCCTGGGCGGTGGTGGCCGCCGTCGCGGCACCAGTGGCAGCGGGCGCGGCCGGCGGAGTCGGGTGGCAGCGGCAGGTGCTCGAGGGGTTGATCGGCCTGGGGTGGCAGCCCCGTGATGCGGACGAGGCCGTACGGGCGGTGGCGGTCGAGGTCAAGGCTGACGGCCTGGACACCGCCGATGTCGGGGCCCTGTTGCGCCGGGCGCTGACCAGGCTGGACCGCGTATGACTTCGGCCCAGGACGACGACCGGGTGGTCGATGCGCGTGCCTCGGTCGACGATGCCGATGTCGAGGGGGCCCTACGGCCAACCTCGCTGACGGAGTTCATCGGGCAGGAGCGGGTACGGGCCCAACTGGGTTTGGTGCTGGCCGCCGCGCGGCAGCGGGGGGCCGCTGCGGATCACGTGCTGCTCAGCGGGCCACCTGGCCTTGGCAAGACGACCCTGGCGATGATCATCGCCGGCGAGTTGGCCGTACCCTTGCGCATCACCAGCGGCCCGGCGATCCAACACGCCGGTGATCTCGCGGCGGTGCTGACCAGCCTGGAGCCGGGGGAGGTCCTGTTCCTCGACGAGATCCACCGGATGGCCCGGCCCGCCGAGGAGATGCTCTACATGGCCATGGAGGACTTCCGGGTCGACGTCGTCGTGGGCAAGGGTCCGGGTGCCACCGCCATCCCGCTGGACCTCGCCCCCTTCACGCTGGTGGGCGCCACCACCCGGGCGGGGCTGCTGCCGGGTCCGTTGCGCGATCGCTTCGGCTTCACCGGTCACATGGACTTCTACGAGCCGGCCGACCTCGAGCGGATCATCATCCGCTCCGCAGGGTTGCTCGGTGTGCCCATCGACCAGCCTGCGGCCGCCGAGGTCGCGGGGAGGTCCCGAGGGACGCCGCGCATCGCCAACCGGTTGCTGCGACGTATGCGCGACTATGCGGAGGTGCACGGCGATGGCCGGGTGGACCTCACCGTGACGCGTGCGGCCCTCGAGCTCTATGACGTCGACGAGTTGGGCCTGGACCGGCTCGACAAGGCGGTCATGAAGGCGCTGTTGACCAGGTTCGGCGGCGGTCCGGTGGGACTGACGACGCTGGCGGTGGCGGTGGCCGAGGAGCCCGAGACGGTTGAGACGGTGAGTGAGCCGTTCCTGGTGCGCCAGGGACTGTTGGCGCGCACCCCGCGGGGCCGGGTGGCCACGGGCGCCGCGTGGGCGCACTTCGGCGTCGAGCCGCCGGCAGGTGCGCAGCCGCCGATCTTCGGCTGACGGCGCCTCGGCAGGCGTCCGGTTCAAGGTCCGTGGCCGTGGCCCGGATAGGATCGGGCGAATCAGTCCCGGGAGGTATACGTGCAGGACCTGTTGCCGTTGTTGTTCATCGGCGTGGTGATCGTCGGGTTCTACTTGCTGGTGATCCGCCCGACCCAGAAGCGTCAGGCCGAGGCGCAGGCCCTGATCACCCGGTTGGCGGTGGGGCAGCAGG
>JAUPKO010000940.1 GCA_030837395.1 Actinomycetota bacterium
GGACACGATGTGGCTGTAGTCGGTGTAGGCCTCGCTGTTGGGGGCGCCGGGGTTGAACAGCATCCACAGGGACCGTTGCACTCCGACCGGGGCGTCCACCCGGATGCCGAGGCGGCGGAACTTGGCTTTGAGGGTTTCGGTGATGCGGGCCAGCTCGCTGGTGGTCGGGGCGCCGACGGCCAGCACGGTGGTGAACTCGACCTCCTCGGCGTTCTCGTTGATCGTCAACGCGTCGTTGTGGGAGGCCAGGGTTTGGATCTTGCGGGTGATCTCCTGGGTGTGGAAGCCGACGGCCTGGTCGCGCTCCCCCATCTGGATGGCCAGCTTGCCCAGCATCTTCTCGTTGAGCGCCATGGCGGCTTCGCGGTCGCGGCGGCGAACCCGCATCGCCCAGTCCACACCGATGCCGGGAAGCCCGTCGAGGATGGACAGGAATTCGGAGTTGCCGGGGAAGGCCATGGCCGGGGGGAAGGCGCGCGGGACGAGCATGGTCTGGTAGCTGTCGATGACCTGGCCGTCGTCGAGGCGCACCATCGACTTGAGGATCGGGGCGAAGCTGTCGCGCCAGCGGCGTTCGGTGCGAGCACCCTCGTCGAGGATTCCGGGGCGGAAGAAGGTCGTCACGGGGGTGGCGCTCGGGGAGGCTTGGGTGGGGTCTTGGGGCGCCATCTCCAGGGCGGCGCCGCGCATCAGGTTGTGGTTCCACACGTAGGGCAGCAGCCCTTCGGGGACCGGGGTGAGGTTGAAGTTCGATTCGGCGTCCAGGACGGTGAGAAGCTCGGCGGCGGCGGCGCGGCGGGCGGTGATCTCGGAGTGGTCGGGCTGACCGGTGAGGCGATGCTTGCCGATCGGCAGGGTGAGCATGTAGAGCCGGGTCAGTGGAGCGATAGCCGCGATGCGCCGGTAGCCGGCGACGACCTCTTTGATGTAGTCGGGGGTGCGCTGCAGGTCGACTTGTTCGAGGGCCCGGTTCATCACGTCGACGAGGTCCAGCGGGGCCAAGATGCTCAGCAGCACCGTGTCGTCCGGGCACGCCAGGATGAGCGATTCGTGGGCGTCGGCGATGGCCTCTTTGTCCTCCGGCGGGCGCAGACCGTAGTCAAGCGGGTCGACGAAGTAGGTGGCGGTGACCGTGCCGTGGTGGGTCCACTGCAGGTGTCCGTGGCGGGCGGCGGTGGGTTGGCGCAGCTTCACGTCAACTCCCTCACGCGGCCCGGCTCCAGGACGACCGGGTCCTCGGCGACGATGAACGCGGCCGGGTTGGCCGAGACCTGACGGGCGACTTCCTCGGCGGCGACCACGGTGGGTTTGCGGTCGATCAGCAGTGCGATGACCCGGGCGGACTTGGTGGTCACCGGGATGCCGTCGTACTTGATAACGCCCATCAATGCCGTGACGCCGACAGCGGCCAGGACGCCCACGCCGAACACTGCGGGAGTGGGGTACGGCAGCACCGTGGCAGCGGCCATGGTGAGTATCAGCAGAATGATGAAGGCCACGATCTGCTCGATCGGGCGCGGGCCGCCGGGCAGCCGCCGGCCCTGCATGGTGCCGACGTAGGTGCGGAATCGGCGACCTGATGTCGCCACCCGAACTTCTCTCACAGCGCCGCGGGCACCGTCAGGCTGGGCAGTGAGGTGGTGTCGATTCCGGCCGGAGCGGGCATCGAGTAGCCGCCGCCTCCGCTGAGCTGGCTGCCGGTGTCCTTGCCGATTTCGACCAGCTTCGGCAGCAGTTGGAACATCGCGCCGGCCGCCACGATCATGAGGACACTGACCACGATGCGAACCGGGTTGCGGCCGCCTTCACCGAACAGGCTCTTGAAGAAGATATAGAGCCCCCAGACGCCGAGCAGTCCCCCGCCGGCTCTCATCCCGAGCATGTAGATGTTGTTGAGCATGACTTCGATCTGGGTCATCGGTGGTCCTTTCTAACCCTCAACCCCGCTCCGCCGGCGGCGGAGCGGTCGTCGTTTGCGTCGTCGACGGAGTGTCGTCGCTGACAGCTTGGGGCTGCGACTGCAGCAGCGGAACGGCGTTGATGGACACCACCTGCCAGCGGCCCTCCACCGTGCGCATCGACAGCGGATACGCCAGCGAGGTGAGGGTGTAGTTCTTGGTCCGCGCGACAGCCTTGACGTACACCTCGGCCTCCGTCGCGTTGGCGCCATCGGAGCCGACATTGGCGCCCATCGACACCACTTCCACGCGCATATAGGGGGCGGGGAGGATCGGAGTTTCGCGGGAATCGGCGGTGACATAGCGCGTGAAATCCGTCCCGCCGGTCAGGTAGGCGGTGACGAAACCGGCGGCGGTCTGCGCCAGTGGCGACTCCAGCGAAACGCTGTTGCGGTAGCCCAACCGCAGATCCACGCCGACCGCCGGGGCGGCCACTTGCATCGGCAGCCCGGCGGCGCGCGGCGCGCCGTTGAACACCGAGATCGGTACCCGGTAGAAGGTGCGTTGCGCGGTGGCGCTGGTGTTGCCGTTGACGACACCGGAGACGGTCACTGTCCATACCGCGACGCCATCGGAAGTCTCTGACACCTGCTTGGCGAAGGCGACATCGGTGTCGGTGAAGGCCGCCCCCACGGGTGGCAGCCGGAGATCCTTGGCGGTGAGGAAGCGGGCCAACTTGTCTTCATCACCGGCCTTAGCCGACAGATATGTGGTCACGTAGTCGCGCGCGAAACCGGTCACCAAAGTCGCGGCAGGCACGCTCGCGTTGCCCGGTGTCGGGTCCTCGGACTCCCCTGCCGGCCACATCCACACCAGAGTGGAGATGAGCGCGAACAGTCCGCCGAAGATCCCCAGTCCGGTGATGATCCGGTGCACCAACTGCTCGCGGTCAACCGGCTTCACCATGTCGGTGAAGGCTTTGGCGGAGGGATTGGTGAGCGCGTCCACGGGGTCCTCGGCAGTCAGGTCAGTGGGTCATCTCGGCCAGAGCGCGCACCAGGGCGGCGTCGGCCTCGGGGCTGTCGTCGACGATCAGCTTGAGCAGAGCGGCGCGGGCCCGGCGGTTGAACGGATCCTCGTAAAGCTCGTCGCAGGCGAGTTTGATGGCGCGTGAAAATCGGCGGGCGGTGGTGATGTCGGGGGTGGTGTAGAGGGTGTGCACCTGTCCCATGAGGGTTCCTTTCCGCGGGCCGCCGAGGTCGAGTTGGCGACCTCTATGTAGGGAGTACCGGTGGACGATCCGTTTTCCGTCAAATCCCCCGTGAAAACTTTTCCGCCGCGCTACAGCAGTAGCGCGGCGAGCCTTCACACCGCTGCGACTTCTCGGCGCCGGCACGTCAGCCGCGGCCCGCGGGAGGTGCCGAGGGAAGTGCGTTGAAGCTGTCGATGGGTGCGCGGTTCGGGTGCTGCGCGGGCGACTCACCGGGGCGGTGAAATGCCGACCGCCGGGACCTCGCGGAGGGACAATAGGTGCGGGACATGGCGAGCAGTCGGCTCGCCCCGGGGTGCGCCAAGGGCCGCTTCCGTAACTGTTATTGCCCCAAAAATTTCGACACGCGGTCAGCGAATATCAGATTTGCTTGCCCTGCGCACTACGCTCGGGGCTGAGGCCCGCCAGGGCCGAGTGGACCCGAGCGGGTTCCGCCGGATCAAATGTTTTCGCAGCTCAGCGCGGTTTCTGAAACACCCGATTTGTTTGCTGCAGGTCATTTTGGCTGGTCAAGGCCACTTTATGATTTCACGAGCCGTGTTGAAACCTTGTTGCAGGTCAGTCACGTGATCTGTGAAAAATCGTTCACGAGGTCTGCACATAGGTTCCACGCAGCTTCTACGTGATCTCTACGTGCACCGTGCACGGTTTGTGAGCCGCCGGCGGCCTGGCCGCTGGCCGCGTTAGCCAGCTCGGCGAAACCACGTGAAAACCGGCCTCCCCGTTTTCCGTCGCCACCTATTTCAGTTTTTACGCCCCGGGCGGTGCCCTGGCGGCTTTCACGCTGCTCAGCGCACCCCTACCCACCCACATGTGACGGAGGTCACAGACGTGATCGCCGGTGCCCACCCCGTTTCACGGCGGCTTTCACGTCGTTGCTGACGGCCGCATCAACTCCCGTTTCGAGGCTGGTTCTCAACCGCGACGCCACCTCGGCGTCCACCGAAACGGGGAGAGGCAATGAGCACCTACACCACCGACACGCTGTCCGGCCCGGCCCGCGTTCTGGAACGGCACGCACGCCAAACCGCACAGCTGAAGTCGCACCGCGGCACCATCGCCGCATGGTTGCTGACGCTCAATCTCATGAGCATCGACGAGCTGTTCGACGCCGTCGGAGGTGACAACACCGACGCCACTTCGCTGCTGCTGACCGAGCATCGCCGCGGCACTGCATTGGCCACCACGGTGCTCCTGGGCGCCAAGGCGAGGATGCTCGCGGCGGTGTGCCGGCACTCCCCCGGCGACGACTACGACGAGCGTTTCCAGGCCACGGTTGACGCGTTCTTGTCGCGCGCACTGCCGCGCGCCAAGGCCAACCATCCGCACCTGGATGCGCAGTTGTACTGGGTCACGTTGCGCACCGTTCACAACACCCATCAGGCGCCGGTGGAGGTGTGCGATCTGCCGGAAGATGTCGTCGGCGAGGACGTTGTGGTCAACATCGACGAGTGCCTCACGGCGTCGATCGTGCTCGATTGGGCGCAGTCCAAGGGGCTGTTGAACGACCAGGATCGGCGCGCACTCGACGTCCGCTTCGGCGGCTCGTCAGTGCTGCCGGTGCGCGAAGTCGCCCACCGCCTGGAGGTCAGCGAGGACGGTTTGGAGACCCGCCTGCGGCGGGCGATGCGCCGCATCCGCGACGGGGTCTCCGAGGACGACGGCCAGCTCAGCCAGGCCTGCCTGGACGCCTTGTGGCCCGCGCCCGCGGCGGCGGGGACCGATCAGGCTCCGGTTGAGTCGACGCTGGTCGCCTGACCGTTTCCCGGCTTTCGGCCGATAGGATCGACCCAATCCGCCGCCTGAAAGCGGCCAGTCGGGAGGCAACAGTGAGCACCCAGGATGTCTATTCCAGCCACGGAGATGTGATCGCTGACGCCCTGCTGGCTGACCCGGCACTGTTCGACCCGGTCGACCCCGAGTTCGCCGCGGCCAGCGACAGCGGCTACGGCGAATGGTCAGAGACCGACACCGACGACAGCCAGGACGGCGAGCCGGCGGAGGCCGCGGAGGACAGCGAAAGCCGCTACAACAGGGCGCTCTCCGACCAGGAGCAGGCCGACCTCGATGAACTGGGCCGCATGATGTCCAGCACCGACCAGCCGCTGTTGGCGGCCTCCGGGCGCGGCGCCTATGTACACCCCGTCGACGCCGACGACGACGGCCAGGACGATGCCCCCGCGGCGGCCGGCCCCCCGCCCACTGCAGCCCTCCCCGGCCCCTCCGGCGGGCTCGACATCGGCCCCCGCAGATCCAGGTTCGACTGGTCGCGCCGATCTCACCGGCTAGCCACGATCGGTGCGGCCGGAGCCGTGGTGGCCCTCGTGGCCGTCGTCCTGATGCCCGATAGCAGCGACACGTCCTCAACCTCGGCCTCGAGTAGCCCCAACTTCAGCGTGCCCACCATGACCCAGTCGCCGGCCGCCCCAACCACCACAGCAGGGGTGGTCAACGGGGACGGCCCCATCGGCATCAAGCGCGCCGACAGCCGCTGCACCGCGGGCTCCACCGACCCCAAGCAGGCCTTCGACATCGACTTGAACACCGCCTGGATGTGCGTGCCGGCCTACGGTGTTCCCGGCACGGTATTGCGGGTGGAGTTCGACAACTGGTACGTCGTGACCGGGGTGTCGATCGTGCCCGGCTGGAATCGGATAAACCCCGACGGATCCGACGAATGGGTCAAGCACAAGACCGCCGCCACCGTGGAGTACCAGTTCAATGACCCCGACGAGCCCCGCCTGACCCAGAAGACGAACAACATCCGCGATGAGGTGCTCACGCCCGTGCAACCGCCGGTGTTGGCGTCAGCGATGACGATCACCATCACGGAATTCGGCTCCCCCACCGGGGCGGTCGCCAACGTCACCACTGCCCCCGGCCAAGGCGGCATCATCGCCTCAGACACCCCGCTGACCGGTGATTTGAAGGACTTCGCGATCTCCTCGATCAGCATCATCGGCCACCGCGCCAACTGAGCTACAGCACCGAATTCCCCGGTTAAAAAACCTGGGGCTGCAGGGCCGTTCGATCTCGGTTGCAGCCGAGGGTTAGCGGGAGGCGCGAAGGCCCTCGA
>JAUPKO010000108.1 GCA_030837395.1 Actinomycetota bacterium
TGGCTCGGTGACGAGCGGTACCACGGTGAAAGGGACCTGGACAACCCCCTGGCCGCGGTGCAGATGGGCCTGATCTACGTTAACCCGCAGGGCCCGAACGGCACCCCGGACCCGCTGGCGGCCGCCCGCGACATCCGCGAGACCTTCCGGCGAATGGCCATGAACGACGAGGAGACTGTCGCCCTCGTCGCCGGTGGTCACACCTTCGGCAAGAACCACGGCGCCGCCGTGCCGGACGACTACGTCGGCCCCGACCCCGAGGATGCCCCGCTGCAGGAGATGGGCCTGGGCTGGAAGAACTCCTTCGGCACCGGCGACGGCACCGACACCATCACCAGCGGCTTGGAAGGCGCCTGGACGCCCACCCCGATCACCTGGGACAACAGCTACTTCGAGACCCTCTTCGGCTACGAGTGGGAGCTGACCAAGTCCCCGGCCGGGGCGTGGCAGTGGACGCCGACCGATCAAGCTGCCGCGGCCACCGTGCCCGACGCTCAGGACCCCAACCGCACGCACGCGCCGGTGATGCTCACCACGGATCTTTCACTGCGGATGGACCCCATCTATGAGCCGATCTCGCGCCGATTCCTCGAGAACCCCCAGGAGTTCGCCGATGCCTATGCCCGTGCCTGGTTCAAGTTGACCCACCGCGACATGGGCCCGGTCTCGCGGTACCTCGGTCCGGAGGTGCCTTCCGAGGTGCTGATCTGGCAGGACCCGGTGCCCGCCGTCACTGGCGAACCGGTGGACGACGCTGCCATCGCCGACCTCAAGGCGCGCCTGCTCGCCTCTGGCCTGAGCATCTCGCAGTTGGTGTCGGTAGCGTGGGCGTCGGCGTCGACGTTCCGCGGCAGTGACAAGCGCGGTGGCGCCAATGGCGCACGTATCCGGCTGGAGCCGCAGAACGCGTGGGAGGTCAACAGCCCGAGCGAACTCGCCCCGGTGCTGCGGACCCTCGAGGGCATCCAGGCGGACTTCAACGCGGCACAGACCGGTGGTATTCAGGTGTCGCTGGCCGACCTCATCGTGCTCGCCGGCGGTGTGGGCGTCGAGCAGGCAGCCAAGGCCGCCGGCGTCGACGTCACCGTGCCGTTCCTGCCTGGTCGGACGGACGCGTCGCAGGAGCTGACCGACGTCGAGTCCTTCGCCGCACTGGAGCCCATCGCCGATGGCTTCCGAAACTACGCCAGCAAGGGCCACGGGAAGGTCGCCGAGCGTATGTTGATCGACCGGGCCGACTTGCTCACCCTCACCGCGCCGGAGATGACCGTCCTCATCGGCGGCCTGCGCGTCCTGGACCCCAACTACGGGCAGTCCGAGGTGGGGGTGCTCACCGACCGCTCCGGCACGTTGAGCAACGACTACTTCGTCAACCTGCTGGACATGGGTACGGTCTGGTCGCCCACCACCGAGGACGAGGAGCTCTTCGAAGGTCGCGACCGCGCCACGGGCGCGGTCAAGTGGACCGCGAGCCGGGTCGACCTGGTGTTCGGCTCCAACTCCCGCCTGCGGGCACTGGCCGAGGTGTACGCCTGCGCCGACGGCGAGGAGAAGCTGGTGCACGACTTCGTGTCCGCGTGGGTCAAGGTCATGAACGCGGACCGTTTCGACGTGGCCTAGAGGTCACACACTGCGCCGGGTGGGCCACCTGACCGACGGGCGGACCACCCGGCGCAGTCGTCTGTCGCACGGACTGCATTAGTCTCGGATCGTGCCCAGGTCAACAGTGCTGGGGCTGCTTGGTGCGGTCGCGGTCTCGCTGTCGATCGTGAGCCCGACGCTGGCGATCAGCCTGAACCCGCAGGCCATCGCAGAGGAAGTCGGCGGCGCCATCCCACTCATCTATGTGCTGGCACTGCTCCCGGTCACGTTGATCGCAGGCGCTTTCGCGGTGCTGATCTCGAGACTCGGATCCGTGGATTCCGTGGTGGGGTTGTTGACCGCAACCGTCGGCCCCCGCGCAGGCGCCGCGACTGGATTTGTGTTGCTGAGCGCCTATGTCGTGGCACTTCCTGGCACCATGGCGGCTTTCGGTCTCTTCACGCAGTCGTTGGCCTTGCGGGTGCTGGGGCGCAGCCTGCCCGATTGGCCCCTATTCGTGGTCGCGTCGCTGATGATCGTGGTCGGATTCCTGATTGCCCGGCGGACCATCGCTATAGTCGGCAACGTCCTGCTGAGCATAGAAGGCCTGTCGGTGCTGAGCATCGTGCTCGTTTCGGCGGTTGCCCTCGTGACGATGCTCATGGGCTTGGGCAGTCCGGAACAGACCGTCACGTTCACGGACTTCTCGGTGGAGGGTGTTCCGCTCTCAGCCATCGGCATCGCATTGACGTTCGCGGTCGTGTCCGTGGCGGGCTTTGAGGCTGCGGCCGCAGTTGGGGAGTCCACCAAGAGCCCTCGCCGCACCATTCCGTTGGCGGTGATGGGAACCGCCGGCGGGGCGATCATCTTCTACGCCACTGTCGCTGCAGTGGCGGTGTGGACGTTCGGTGAGTCAGCGGCGGACTATGAGTCGATGTCGGTGACTTCTTCGCTGCCGGCAGCGCTGGCTGATGAGTTCTTCGCCCCGTGGGTCGGCACGGTGTTGACCATCATGGCCGCGCTGACCTGCCTCGCGGGGGCGATCGGGGCCTGTGTCGCCGGTTCGCGCATGATCGTGGCGCTGGCGCGGCAGGGCCTGCTGCCTGCGGCACTCACCGAAAAGAGGCCCGACACCGATGAGCCGGGGCGGGCGCTCGCGTCGACGGCGACGCTCGGACTTCTCGCCACCCTCGGGTGTGTTGTCTTGGTGGGCCCGCACCTCTTCCGGGTGTTCGAGCTCGCGGGCGTGGTCACGGGTTTCCTGTTCCTGTCGGTGTACGCAACCGTGTGCGCAGTCGCCGCTCGGGTACTTATGGGTGAGGGCAAACTGCTTGGCGGGGGTCTCATGGCGGCCGGGTGTCTTGCGGCGGTGCTGATATTCGCGGTGACGTTGGTGCCGCTGCCCCAGGGCTGGGCTCGCTGGGGCCCGGCGTTGGCCTTGGCTGCGATTGCCGGATCGATCATCTTGGGGATGCGCCATGACCACGGGCAACGAGTGGGCTCACCTCCCCGGGAGCCGCCGAGTCGATAGTCTCTGGGCCGTCGGCGGTTCCCCGATGTCCTCGGCGGGCTGCCCGTGGCACCCGCTGAGACGCGGTTACACCGCGTGTCGTTGCGAGTCCACTCGGGCTAGCCTGGGGAGCGTCAGAGTTCACGCCGGCGGACCCACGCCGACGCTCAGAGGAGGATCACCATGGCTGACGAAGCGACGACACCGGAAGACAATGTGACCGATGAAGGTCAGTTGTCCGAGGACGACATGGAGGCCGTTGTCGGCGGTCTCGGCACGTCCAACATGGGCATCCTCGGAGAGGCCGGGCTCGGCGAGGCGATCTAGCCCAGCGCATGTGCCCGGTGGCTTGTTCGCCCGGGAGGTTTGGCAAGGTGTCCGCCATGGAGTTCGGCGACATTGCACGCCGCTGTGTCTACGGCACCACCGGATACCTGAGCGACCCGCAACAATTGACCGGTCTTGAGCTGGCGATCGGCCACAACCTCCCCATCCTGCGTCAGTTTCGTGGGGTGGTGGTCGCGACCAATTACGGCGGGGAACAGCGGGCCGACCTTGCAGCGGCCAATGCCCGGTTGTGGCGCGCGTACCTGCCGGACTGTGTGATTCTGGATCACCGGATCAACCGCGGCCACTCGATCGGCACGAGCGATCTGGACAACCTGCTGTTCGACCACTGCCGAGCGGTGGGCCACGTCTGGTTGTGCAAGGGTTCCAACGACGTCCTGCTCGACGCGCCCATGCTGCGCATCCCGGTGGTCGAGGCCGACTTCTACTACCTGAACGCGGTCGCGTACTCGGCCTTGGTCGCCGCCGGCATTGATCCCACCCAGCCTGAGTTCGGGTTCTTCTTTCCCCAGACCAACTTCTATGCGATCAAGGTGGCCGCCGCCGACTATCTCGTCGACCGGGAGTTGCTGGATCGCTCGTGGGCGATCGTCAACCGCATCCCGGACTACAACGGCCGAATCTGGGAACACATCCCGGGGTGGTCGTGTGAACGGTTGCTGCGCCTGTGCGTGCAGCGCAACGGCTTGAGCCGGTGCCATCTGATGTCCGACGAACAGTTCCGACGGGTGTTGCAGGTGGTCATCGACCAGCGCATCGAGGACTGCAGCTACAAGGGTCTTGCCATCAACGGAATTTGCCACCTGCAGTCGCTCATCAACCCGACGCCTGTGCAGGTGGTGAATTGAGCCCTCACGGGTTGGCCGCTGCGGCGTCCAACACAGCGTCGATGCCGAAGCGGCGCCGGTCGCCGATCCAGTTGCGAGTCGCTCGTTCACCCATGCTGCGCCCGGGGAAGCAGGCTGAGTCGTGGCCGACATGGTTGAACAGACTCGGTACGTGCACCGCGTAGTCCCGCCGGTCACCGCCGTGCAGATGGATCAGCAGCGCCAGCCTGATATCGCTGCAGTTGCGACCGTCGTCGCCGTAGGTCAGTTTGTGCACCCGGACGCCCAGGCTGGACTCCACCTCGGGGCCGAACCAGTCTGCCCGCGCGCACATGGCGACCGTGTCGCGGTGGATCAGCAGCGCCTGATTGCCCCACCACCCCCGGTTGTCGCTGCCCAACGCGCTGCGCCGGTACAACCCGCTCGGCGCGAACTCCGCCACCTCGCGCATATCGCAGAAGGAGATGACCGCCACCTCCGCGGGGAACGACGTGGCGGCGATCCGCGCCGGTGCATCACGGTCCATCACCACGTCATCCTCCAAGAACAGCACGTGCTCGTCGGCAGCGCTGGCGGCCCGCAGCGCGTCTCGGGTGGCGGTCGCGGCGCCGGCGTCAAGGTGGTCGTCGAAGATGATCGGTTCGGCGAGGCCGGCCGCGTCTGACAAGGCTGACACGAGCGCCGTCACCTGCTCAGACGGCCGCTTGGAGGTCGTCAGAATCACGGGCTGAACAGCCATGAGGTCTCCGCGAAGTGGATGCCGAATGCCCCTGCATGGTAAGTGGTAGCGTCGGGCCGACCCGGCGGCCCTCCGGCCAGTGAGGTAGGTGGCGTGTCCGAACACGACGAGCTGGCGATCTGGCTGCCGGACGGTCGGGTGACGCCACCGGTCAATCCTTATGGTCGGCTGATCGCGAATGCCGGCGTCTACCGCGCCCTTGCTCGGGAGGGCGGCTATCAGCACCTCCATGTGCAGAGCCGTGTGCCACCACCGGCTGGGCAGTTGGCCGCCGAATTGTGCGTGGGGGCCGACGTGGACGTCACCACGGGGCCGCTGTTCAGCACCGCCGCGGCCGTCGGGGCCGGCACCCTGCTGTCCGGCCAGCCCTACCTGACCGAGCCCGCGTGGCTGCGCCGATTCGCGGGTCGAGACAACGACTACAGCCTCGTCGGTACCATCTTTGCCTTCGCCTCGGCGACGCACCGGGAGCAGATGATGGCGTCGGTGCTGGCTCCGGTGCACGAGTGGGATGCACTGGTGTGCTCCTCGCCGTCACTGCGCAGCACGGTCGAGCGTGTCTTCGAGACGTGGCAGGAACACCTTCGCGAGCAACTGTCGGCCAGGGACGTGCAACTGCCAAGGCCGCAACTGCCGGTGATCGCCTTCGGCACCGATGTGGAGGCGATCGGGGCGCAGGCAACTGACCGTGCTGCGCGAGCCTCGCTGCGGAACTCGTGGGGTGTGGCCGCCGAGGACGTTGTGGTGTATCTGCTGGGTCGGCTGTCGTATTACGACAAGGCGTTCCCGCAGGCGATGTTCAAGGCAGTTCAGGCCGCGCGGGTCGGCACCGGAGTTACCACGCATTTCGTGCTGACCGGCTGGTTCCCGCAGGGCGAGGCTGATCAACGCCGCTTCGAGGAGGCCGCGCACACCTATGCGCCGGACGTCCCGGTGCACTTCCTCGATGGCAACGACGCCACCCTGGTGGCGCAGTGTTGGGCGGCTGCAGATGTGTTCCTGCTGCTCTCGGACACGATTCTGGAGACGTTCGGGCAGGCGCTCGTCGAGGCCATGGCTGCCGGGCTCCCGCTGGTGGTCAGCGATTGGGACGGCTACCGGTCGATCGTCCGCGACGGCGTGGATGGCTTCCTCGTGCCCACGCTGGGCGCCTCCGGCGGTTCGCTGGGCGAGACGTTGGGTGTGCTGCAACAACTCGGTTTGGCTGACTTCGCGCAATACGCCGGCTCGGTGTCGCAGCACACGGCGGTCAACGTGGGGCGGGCGACGGCGGCCCTGAGCGCACTGCTGGCTTCGGCCGACCTGCGCCGGCGCATGGGCGAGGCCGGTCGAAACCGGGCTCGTGAGCACTTCTCGTGGCAGGTGATCGCCGGGCAGTACCTCGAACTGTTCGCGGAGTTGGGTCAGCGGCGTTCCAAGGCGACGGCCGCGCCGGCGGGCTCCCGGCAGCGGGTCAATCCACTGCGTGGTGACCCGTTCGCCGACTTTCGCGATCTGCCGACTTTGGTGCTCCATGACGACCTGGTAGTGCAACTCGCGGCACCGAGCGGGGCAGCGGGTGGATCGGCAGGCGCGCCGGTGGCCGTTCCGGACACCGAATTGGACCGCATGGCTTCGGGGATGCGCGGCAACGAGCACGAGGCACGGGGGGTGGTTGGGGTGCTTGCGGCGTCCGGGCCGATGACGGTGCGCGACGTGCTTGGTGAGTTCCCGGGGCAGCGGCGCCCCTTCGTTCGCATGACAGTGCTGTGGCTGGCCAAGGCCGGGGTTGTGGAGTGGTTGCCGACCTAGCTGACCTTCTGTGGTGCAGGTCCGGGCAGGCCCTCAGCGCAGGGGGAAGGCCACGAAATGGTCCCAGTTGCGCCGGTCCTCATCGACTCGGCGTACCGCGAACAGGTTGTCGCAGCCGGTTGCGATCTCGGCGAAGTCCGCCCGGTTGCGTCGCAGGAACGAGGCCACTGCGGCGATCGAGTCCAACCACATGTCGTGCAACACGATGAGCCCGCCGATCGGGCACATGCGCGCAGCCAACGTGAAGTCGACCAGTACGTCGTCGAAGCGGTGGTAGCCGTCGATGAAGGTGAGGTCGAAGGTGCGCCCTGTGCGCGCCAGATCGATCAGCGCCGGGTCGGAACGCTCCGGGATCAAAGTGAACGAGTCAGTGGTCAAGGCGGTTGCCGTGGTCACCAGAGCGATGGCGGTCGTGAGGCCGATGCCGCTCCAGTCCGTGTCCTGGTAAGGGTCGATGGCTGTGTGGGAGCCGCCGCCGTTGTGGTGGAGGGCGGCGAGCAGATAGGCGGTGCTGAAGCCATAGGCAAGCCCCACCTCCAAGGTGGCAGCGACCTCCGCTTCGACGCCTAGTCGAAACAGGGTCATGCCCTCGTCCTCAGAGATTCTCGTCGTGTCGTCGATCATGTGTCGGCGACCGTCGGAGCCGAGTTGCGGTTGGCCGGCATGCATCGACTGCAGCACGTCGGCGAAGGGCGCGGCGAGCACGGCAGGGTCGTCGAGGGGGTGGGGCACGTGGGTTGCCTTTCGTGCGGTGGTGACAATGCTGCCATGGATACCGGCTTCCTCACCCGTTCGCTGCCCGACGGCGACGAGCGGCGGCTTTATCAGGTCTACGTGCCAAGCCAGTACGACCCGGCGCGGCGCTGGCCGGTGATCCTGTTTCTGCATGGTGCGGGGGAGGGTGGACGTGATGGGTTGCTGCCCACCGAGTACCAACTCGGCAGCGCCATCCGGCGCAACGCACGTGCGTTCCCGGGGCTGGTGGTGTTCCCGCAAGTGCCTACCTACCAGCCGGTGTGGTCCTCGGGTGACGTTGCCTTCGCCATGGACGTCCTAGCCGCCGTGCGGGAGGACTTCGCGATCGATCCGGCGCGGGTGTACGTGACGGGTGTCTCCACTGGCGCGAAGGCGGCTTGGCATGCGCTGTACCGGCACGCGGACATGTTTGCGGCCG
>JAUPKO010000941.1 GCA_030837395.1 Actinomycetota bacterium
CTGCTGTCACGAGCCAGCATGACCCCTCGAATCGTGACCACGAACTACGACCGCCACCTGTCGGCAGCCCTGGACAGCCGAAGCGCGGAAATTGACGAATTCGCAGCACCGGCGCTGCCCCAGGGGGATGACTTCAGCGGCTTGGTCTACCTGCACGGACACGTGCGGCAGGAACCGCGGCGTCTGGTGGCCACGGACGTCGACTTCGGGGAGGCGTACCTTACGCGCGCGTGGGCGACGCGCTTCGTGCAGGAGTTGTTCAGTTCCGCCACTGTGGTCTTCATCGGCTACAGCCACGACGACGTGGTGATGAACTACCTCGCCAAGGGAATGGGCTCGAAGGGTCGGACTCGCTATGCGTTCACTCAGGAGTCGAAAGAGGAAGATCGTCTTCGGGAAGCGCGTAAGTGGGAGCGCCTCGGGATTACGCCCATTCACTACCCAGTGATCGACGGCCTCCACCGAACATTGACGGAGACGGTGGAGGAATGGGCAGGGAAGGCCTCGTGGTCGGTGATTGAGCGTGCAGAGAGGGTCCGCGGCATTGTCGACTCGGTTCAGTGGACCTCTGCGGCTGCAGGGTTGCAAGCGTGGCTGCCAGGAGAGGACGAAGACTATCTCCGCAAGGCGCTCTGCGATCCAAATCTGGCTGCTGTGTTTGCGGACCGGGCACAGGGTCCGGAATGGCTACGGTGGGCTGGCCAGGTTGACGCGTTCAGGCGGGCTCTGACAGATTCTCCTGATGCAGCGGATGAAGCATTAGTCCGCTGGTTCGCCGCGGAAGCCGTGCGGGACGTTGGCGCTTGTAGCGCCGCGCTGGCCCTGGTTGCTGAGCTCGGGGGGCCCCTCAATGCAGATGCGTGTCGGGCCGTTGCGCTTCAACTGCACAGGGCGCCAAGTGGTGATGGCGAAGGCGCTGTGCCTGATGAGGTCTTCCGCCGGTGGTCCGTCGAGCTCTCTGACGTACAGACGGAGTGCCCGGGTGACCACTTGAGTCTCGTGCTGAAGGCGTGTGCCGATCGAGGGGATCTCGACACCGCGATGGCGTTGATCCCTGAGCTGACGCGTCCGAAAGCCGTTCGGAAGGTTATTCCGCTTCCGGACGGTGCGGGGTCGCCCAACCTGCGCATCGCGGACGTCACGATTGCGGGCCAGCCTACCGTGTTGTGGCAGGCGTGGAATCGGCTCATTGCTCCCGCTCTCGGCGAATGCGCCTACGAACTCTGCGTTGGGCTGGAAATCAACCTGCGGCGGGCATATCGCCTCGCCAACGGACAGTCGGGGAGGCACCCTGGCTATGACAGATTCGGCGGCATGCGGTCGGCAATCGAACCGCACGACGAGGAGGTCAGCCACGACGAGGACGTCAATTTGCTGATCGATTGGGCCCGGGATTCGATCGCTGAGTTGGCGAAGTCGCGTCCAGAGGCGGCCGCGACGTTAATCGACGGGTGGCTGGCATCGGACATACCGCTGCTGCAGCGGTTGGCGATTCATGCACAAGGGCGGCGTGCAGACCTCACCGCGACTGAGAAGATCAGGTGGGTCATCGCGAAGTTGCCGCTCTATGACTACCGCCTCAAACATGAGTTGTTCGCCGTTATTCGGGACCACCTGGCGCATGCCGACCAGTCTGCTCAAGATGCACTCCTCGCAGCAGCGACCGGGACGAAACCCGAAGCAGAGTGGGCTGACTACGAGCACTTCAATCAGCTGACATGGATCGTTGACAGCGCACCCGAGTTTGATCACGCGCGCCGTGAGCTGGAAGAAGTAGAGCTCCTGCACCCGGATTTCGGCCGTCGGGAACACCCTGATCTCAACTTGGTTGTCAAGACAGGTTGGGGAAAGCACAACCCTCCCATGTCGGTCGGTGACTTTCACCGATTGCTGGATTCGGACCCCCAGGAGGCTGTTCGCGAGATTGCCGAACTCCACGGCACGCGCGACACATTAGGGCAACCTTCGTGGGATGACGGGCGCCGTCTCGTCACTGAGCTTGCACAGACGGTGCCGTCTGCTGGTGTCGACTTCCTAGACGCGGTCGCGGCATTGGAGGCAGGCGCCGAGACGGTGGGGACAGAGGTGGTCGACAGCCTGACGTCCGACGTCATCAGAGGCTGGGCCACGGCGGCGTTGACCACCCAAGAATGGGGGGCGGTCTTGGACCGCCTCCAAGGCGCCGAGCATCTCGATGGATCGCTCGACGAAGTCGCTCGGCTGCTCCAAGCCGGCGTCGCCGATCGGGATCACCCGTTCCCCATCGAGCGCCTTGAGCAGGCGAAGGACCTTGCCAGGAAGGTTGCCGGAGTCCTTGACGCGGCGCGGCCTGCGCGATCTGGCAATGGCGACGGCTTCAGGTGGCCCGCCATTGGGCTCAACGACGCCCAAGGTGTCCTCGTGCAGTTCTGGTTCGCAGTGCTTGAGTTGGAGCGCGGCGCCGAGAGATCTCGGGCGGCGTCGATGCCTCCCGAGATCTCGGATCAGCTGATTTCGTTGACTACGGGGGAGAACCAAGGGGCACTCGGTGCCATTGCGATGGTTGCCGGTCAGTTGCGATTTCTGCACGCGTATGACGAAGCGTGGACCGAGTCGAACGTCTTTCCAATGTTCGACTTCGAGAACCGCAACCGGGCGCAGGCGGCGTGGCAGGGCTTCCTTGTTTGGGGGCGGTTCGACGACCGGCATCTCGCCCGTGGCCTGTTGGACATGTATCAGCAGGCGTGGCGGCACATCGACCAACTGGGAGATGCCGATTCAGGAAGCCGAGGGGGGCCTGCTGAAGACGCCCGCACGCGCCTTGTCGACCATGTCGCAGACGTGGCCCTCTACTCTGGCAGCGAAGTACGCCGGGACTGGCTCAACGACTTCATCACCGCCGTCGACGAACCCCTCAGGGAGGCTTTCGCCCGACGGGTGGGGATGTCGTGGCGGCAGGCGCTGCGCGACGCTGCGAGGGCAGGGAAGGCGCGACCGAAGTGGGGTCCGTGGCTGAGGTGGGCGCGTGCCTACTGGCAGGGCCGACTCAACAGCGACCCGCGGGCGCTGAGCCCCGGCGAGGTTGCCGCCATGAACACGTGGGTGTTGTGCACCGGCGATCACTTCGCCGAGGCGGTCGAGTTGAGCTTGCGGTCAGCGCAGATGGGCGGCCTCGATGACGGTTTGGTTCAAGACCTCGTCCGAGACTTGGCCAAGTCCGACCTGGTCCGTGAGTTCCCGAATGAGGCTGCCAGATGGCTGACACACCTGCTGGGCCGCGCTGCACGTGGCGAGTTCTATTCTTGCCGTGAGGCGAAGTCGGTGTTCGAGGCGGTGCGCCTGGCGGTTGCGCCCGAGGTTGCCCGTGAACTTGCCGGGGC
>JAUPKO010000942.1 GCA_030837395.1 Actinomycetota bacterium
GAGGACGCCCTCGGCCAGCTCCCAGACCTGGTCCGAGCCGATGCTCTTGGCCGGCCGGGTGCTGAGCTCGATCTTGACGTCGCTGAAGCCGAACGACGCGTAGATGTGCTGCATGAAGCGCACCACGCCGAGCACCTCGTCCTCGAGCTGCTCGGGGGTGCAGTAGATGTGCGCGTCGTCCTGGGTCATACCGCGCACCCGGGTCAGGCCGTGCACCACGCCGGACTTCTCGTAGCGGTACACGGTGCCGAACTCGAACATGCGCAGGGGTAGCTCGCGGTACGACCTGCCTCGGGCGTCGAAGATCAGGTTGTGCATGGGGCAGTTCATGGGCTTGAGGTAGTAGTCCTGCCCGGGTTTGCGGACGGTGCCGTCGGCCTCGAAGTCGGCGTCCAGGTGCATGGGCGGGTACATCCCGTCGGCGTACCAATCAAGGTGCCCGGACGTGGCGAACAAGGCCCCCTTGGTGATGTGCGGGGTGTTGACGAACTCGTAGCCGGCCTCCTCGTGGCGTCGTCTGGAGTAGTCCTCCATTTCGCGCCGGACCACCCCACCCTTCGGGTGGAACACGGCCAGGCCGGAGCCGATCTGTTCGGGGAAACTGAACAGGTCCAACTCGGCGCCCAGGCGCCGATGATCCCGCTTGGCCGCCTCTTCCAAGAACGTCAGGTGGGCGCGCATGTCGTCTTTAGTCGCCCAGGCAGTGCCATAGATGCGCTGAAGTTGGGGATTGCGCTCGTCGGAGAGCCAGTACACCGCAGCGGTGCGCATGAGTTTGAAGGCATTGGCGGGGATGAAGCGGGTGGTGGGCACGTGCGGGCCGCGGCACAGGTCAGTCCAGACGGTCTGGTCGCGCCGGTCGACGTTGTCGTACATGGTCAACTCTGCGCCGCCGACCTCCATGATGTCGGGATCCTGGGCGGCATCCGGGCCGCCGCCCTTGGCGTCGATGAGCAGCAGCTTGTAGGGCTGGAATTCCAGTTCGGTGCGGGCCTCGTCGTCGGTGACGACGCGGCGGGCGAACTTCTGACCGGCTTTGATGATGGCGGTCATCCGCTTCTCGAGTTCGGCGAGGTCGTCGGGGGTGAACGGCCGGGCGACGTCGAAGTCGTAGTAGAAGCCGTCCTTGATCGGGGGGCCGATGCCGAGCTTGGCGTCGGGGTTCACCTGCTGCACCGCCTGGGCGAGTACGTGCGCGCAGGAGTGGCGCAGCACGGCCAGCCCTTCGGGATCTTCGGCCGTCACGGGTTCGACGCTGTCACCGTCGACCAATCGAGTTGCGAGGTCGACCAGTTCGCCGTTCACCCGGGCGACGATGACGTCGCGCCGATCGGCGAACAGAGACGCGGCATCAGAGCCGTCCGGGCGTTCGACGGGCTCATTGGCGTGGGCGAGATACACAGTCAGGGGCACGGGGGCCAGCCTAGCCTCGCGGACCACGATCGCATCGCTCACGCGCTTCCTCGGCACTGGCGGAATTTGACCCGACCGCAACTTCAGGCGCGCAACGAACGGGGTCGCGCAACTACAGTGAGCCCTGATTCGAGAGCCCAACCTCGGTCGGGAGGTGATGATGTCTGGTGACATCTCACCCTCCCTGTTCCCGGCAGTGTTCCACCATAGCCTGGACGCCGTGTTCCTCACTCGCGCTGACGGTGTCATCGAGGCCGCGAATCAAGCGGCGTGCGACCTGTTGGGGCTGACCGAGGATGCGATCTGCGCCCGCGGCCGGGCCGGGATTGTGGACCCGGAATCACCCGAACTCGACGGCATGCTCGCGGATCAGCGCGAGCGCGACGGCACTTCGCAGGCGGAGTTGCTTTACGTGCACCGCGACGGCACCCGCATCCCGGTTGAGGTCAGTTCGGCCGCGTTCACCGACGACACCGGTGAGGCATGGACGGTAGTGATCGCCCGCGATACGCGCGAACGTATGCAGGCGCAGGAGTTCCTGACTCGCTCCCGATTGCTGCTGGAGACGGTCGTCAACAGCACCGAGGACTTCATCTGGCTCGTCTCACCCGAGGACTTCGCGATCCTCTGGCACAACCTCGCGTGTGCCAAATCCATCGCCGGGCCACGAGCCAGTGGGAGCCTGGTGGGATTGCGGCCACAGGATCTGTACGACGATCCGGAACTCATTGACTTCTGGCACAGGTCCTACGGCCAGGCGCTGACCGAAGGCACGGCACACGTCGACTACCACGTGGCCGGCGGCCCCACGGTGCTTGCGCTGACACTCACCGCGATTGAACGCAACGGTGCCATCCTCGGTATCTCCGTCTTCGGTCGCGACACCACCGAAGCCGTGCAGTCACGGCTTCGACTGGTGGAGAGTGAGGCCCGCTATCGAACGATCGTGGACACGATCAGCGAAGGAGTGGTCTTCCAAGCGGCTGACGGCACCATCCTGGAGGTGAACCCGGCGGCCGAGCGGATCGAGGACCGCGACGAGCACGACATGCTGGTCAAGGACTCCGAGGATCCGCAGTGGGGGGCAGTGCGGGCCGACGGAACACCCTTCCCGGGTGAGGATCACCCCGCGATGGTCACGCTTCGTACCGGTGAGCCGCAGCGGGACGTCGTCATGGGGATCGCCACCCCCCGCGGCGAACGACGCTGGATCATGATCAACTCCGCGCCGGTGTTCGATAGCAACGGTGGGGCGCCGACCGCAGCCGTCACCACTTTCCGTGACATCACCGAGCAGAGGCTCGTCGCTGAGGAAGTGCGTATCGCGGCCATCGCCTTCGACGCCTCGCAGGAGGCCATGGTGATCGCCGATGCGAACACCACGATCCTGCGGGTCAACCGGGCCTTCACCGAACTGACCGGCTACAGCCCCGACGAAGCCGTCGGACAGTCAACCCGACTGCTGTCCTCCGGGCACCAAGGTCCGGCCTTCTACCGGAAGATGTGGCAGGCCCTCACCACCGAGCATTTCTGGCAGGGCGAGATCTGGGATCGGCGCAGCAATGGCGAGGTGTACCCCTGCTGGCTGCGCATCACCGCGGTCACCGATGACGCCGGCACCGTGACGCACTACATCGCGACCTCCACCGACCTCTCTGACGTGAAGGCCGCGCAACAGGACATGCTGACCCTCACCTTCCACGACCCGTTGACGGGACTACCGAATCGCAGGTTGCTGCTGGACCGCTTGGAACTCGCCGTCATCACCAGCGCGAACGACGACCGGCGCGGGGCGCTGATCTCCATCGACTTGGACGCCTTCACCATGCTCAACGAGACCAGCGGACACGCAGCCGGTGACCGACTGCTGACCACTGTGAGCGAGCGACTGAGCGCGCAGGTGGGCTCCGAGGGCACGGTGGCACGGCTCGGCAGCGACGAGTTCGCCGTCCTGCTGCAACGCCTCGATCCCGATCCCGACCGCGCTGTCGAGCAGGCGCAGGAAGCCGCCGACGGATTCCGGGCGGCGGTCGGGCGCCCGCTGGCTGTCGAGGGCCAGGAGTACCAATGCCGCATCAGCGTGGGCATCGCCATGTTCGGCCAGGGCGAACCAGACGCGGGCGATCTGCTGCGACACGCGGACCTCGCGCTCACCTTGGCCAGGCGCGAGGGACCGGATCGGGTCCAGTTCTACAACCGCGAGGTTGAGGCGGCGCTCGAAGACC
>JAUPKO010000943.1 GCA_030837395.1 Actinomycetota bacterium
ACCCGGTACACAATCTGGTGGTAGGGCCGCGACGCGGTCGGCGGGTGGATGCGTATCGGGTAGCCGGCCACATCCATCGACTGGTCCAGGACATCGTCAGTCAACGCGACCCCCCGCCGGAACCAGGATGACCGGCGGCGCATCCGGGCTCACCCGGTACCCGGGTCGCGGCGGCTGGGAGCGAGAACACCAAGCGGAATCTGCGCGAGCTCGTCCTACTCGAGGACGTCAACCAGCGGGTCGAAGCCTCCCGGCCCCGCTGCGGCGTATGGCGGAACATCGAATCCCCGCAGGAGTCGGTCCGGTGTGGGCGGGTGCTGTCCCGGGTGACTTGTCTGGAGTGAGACGTGATGGTTGCGACGCATGGGTTGATGAACAAGAGTGCCCGTGCGCTCGGGATTTCTGGATTGTCAGGATTCAGGGTTCGCTCAAGAGGAGATGCACCGGAACTGGGGCATTCGAGGGCACCTCGTTCCGCGCTTGTTCACGGAAGATGCCACCGGCGTGGTGTCGAGGACCGAATCCAGGTCGGTGAAGACCTCGGTCAGCTGGCGCCCTGCACGTTCGCCATCTGTTCGGTGGTGAGGGTGCCGCCACTGGCCGCTGCCGCTTCGAATAGGGGCAAGTGAGACTCCAACGATGCCCGCCGGAGGTTCTGAAGTACCTGCAGCAGGCTGGAATCGTCGGTTTGCGTCAGCAGCGAGTCGTACATCGCAACGTTGAGGATCTCACCTTCAGCCCACGCCTGGGCGGCCGACTCAAGCTTGTCTGGTGCCGCCAGGTTCCCCAGGTACGGATTGGGTGGTGCCTCGACGCCGAGGCGATTGAGCTGGCGAACCAGCGCGTTGATATGTCGCTCTTCGGCGGCTTTGATATCGACGTAGGGCTGAACCTCACCGAAGGCATCGATGACCGCTGCATAACTTGCTGCCGCGGCATACTCGCCGTCCGGCCCCATCAGCGCCTCCCAGGCCACGGCGGACGGAGTGCCAGGCTCGGGTCCTTGCGGCAGATTGATTTCCGGGGCGCTCGGAGTCGTGGCCTCAGGCGTGGGTACCGGCTCTGCGCTGGGCGGAACGCTCGCCGGAGCGCTCGTCGTGGCACTGGACTCTGCGCTGGACAGCGCAACCGACGGGGATTCCGACGTTGTCGAGGTCCCAGCGCCACAGGCCGCAACCAGTGCAGAGATCCCGAGCGTAACCGCCGCGACGGCGACCTTGCTACCCATGACTACGTCCTCTCGATGACCCGCTCCAACTATACCCCCATGGGTATTTCCCGTTCCCAATCGGTCGCGGGCTGATCTGGAGCCCTCGCGCCACATGGCGATTCAGCGGACAAGGCTCCTGAGTGGCTCATCGAGGACATCGAGAACACCACGATCGAGGTCCTTGTCGGAGACATCGCCCCCCACACTCACGCGTAGACAACTTGCGTCGTGGGCGATCCAAACCCGACGCGGCCATTGAAGGGGACCCGGTGATGTGCCTGGAGGAAGGCAAACACATTCGTCCTCCCGCTTCCACACCGAGCAGGTCACCAGGTGTCTGCACACCATGACCCAACCCCAACCTCGACACGTTCGGCTTCGTGCACCCGGTACTCGCAGACAATCCACCAATCCGTGCGAACGGTCAGGCGGAATTGACCTGACCTCAGCGGTCGGGATCGGGCTGAATCGTCAAGGCAACGCGTGGAAGCGTGACGAACTCACCAAGGTCGTGGCCTAGAGATTCGCGTGGATCACTCGGGCAGAGATCGCCTCCTGCGTCCAAACGCCCCCGGAAGATCAGCAGAGCAGTGACCCTTCCATAAACGCTGCGCTGGCGCGGTTGACCAGCTTGATCTGGGATTCGGTACGCCGCCACAGCGGATCAAGAGCAACTCATGCGGGGTGACACGCTTGGCGGACACAGCCGCTCAGACTGGTGCCGCGTTCGCAGGGCCTCAATGCTGGCTCGGGCATTCCGCAGCGCAGGCCGTGATTGGGGCCCAGCATGCCTCCAGTAACCCTGATGCCGAGATCTCCGCCGCAACGGGCAGAGGTGGCCAAGAGGCCGTGAGTCGGCGTCGTGGATGTGCAGGCAGAGTCAGGCTCAAGAGGCGTTGTCGCGGATCACCACGACAGGGCAAGGCGCGTGATGGACGCGCCGTGAAGCGCCTTGCCTGGCCTCTCCTGGAGCAACTGAGCCCGAACTTCCACACCTGCACCGTCCTGGCCAAGATCAGCGATCGCTGTGTCAACGGCCGCGTTGAACGCCTCCACTTGCTTCAATGGGCCAATTGCACCCCAACAGCAGGACGTCGACCCCAGGAGTGTTACGGCTGGAACGGCGGTGGGTCCATCACCTGGTGCTGAACGACAGTTCCGGTTCCTGCGTCTCCTCGCATCTTGTCGCCCCCGGCGAACGCGGGGCTGGCTACGCCGACCATAAGCATCGCGCTGACTGCGGCGATGGCGATTTTCCTCATCATGACAATCACCTCCTCACCCCAAACTACGCCGAGGCACGCCGCCTATGGGGTCGGGAGCATCGCATTTGCTACCACGACACCGTGCCCGCCTTCAAGGCCACACCGCGATCGACGGGCTGCCGCGCGACCGCGCCATCCGTCGTGACGCGCGGCAGCGGGCAGAGAAAATGCACGCTGGACTCGCCCTGCCACCGGGGAGGTTCCCACCCTGAGCGGCAGCACGCGTCTTCATACCGGCGCTATGCCGGGATAGACGATCAAGCGGATTGACGGTGGTGCGCACCTTCCTGCCCTTCGGCGCCCCGGGAGTCGGAACCCCGTCCATCTCGGTCACCTGCCGCGTCACCCGAATCAACCTGCGACGGGTATCAACATCGCTGCCGCGCAGCGCCCCAAGATCCCCCAAACGCACCCCCGAATAGGCGGCCACCAACACCGCCAGCGCCGTCGGCTCACCCTTACGACACAACCCGGCCATCGCCTCGAACAACGCCGCCACATCGGTGCGACGGGATCTCGTCCGCCGGCACCCACAGCGGGTCCGTGCCCTGCTCGTGCGCCTCAACATCCCGTTGGCCCGCCCAATGCACATCGCCGATCAGCCGATCCGGGGCCGTGACCAGGTAGCCGTGATGGTGCCCCCACCGCAGCGCCGGGCCTGGTCGGCATCCGCCGCCAAACAGGCCGCGATGGTGGCCCCCTTGTCCGTGGCCGTCGTGATGGTGCGGCCACCCGAAGTGACCCAGCGTTCCCCGCCCACCCGGTACACAATCTGGTGATACGGTCGCGACGCGGTCGGCGGATGGATCCGTATCGGGGAGCCGGCCACATCCATCGACTGGTCCAGGACATCGTCAGGCTACACGACCACCGGCCGGGACCAGGATGACCGGCGGTACATCCGGGCTCACCCGGTACCCGGGTCGCGGCGGGCGGCCACCCCGCTGGGCGTCGGCCCACGTGTCCACCTCAGCGGCCACCCAGCGCACAGACCCGCCAAGCTGCACCGC
>JAUPKO010000944.1 GCA_030837395.1 Actinomycetota bacterium
GACTTGATCGAGGCCCCGACCGACGATTCCCAGTACTTGGTGCGCGGTGAGCTCAGCGATCCGCAGGCAGCGTGGCTGAGGCTGCTGGCGCGGCTGGTCCAGCACTCCTATGAGTTTGATCCCGGCGCGGGCCTGTCCAATGCCCGGCTCGAGCCCCAGCTCCACCAGGCTTTCGTTGCCCACCGAGTGGTGGCGCGACGGCTCGTTCCACGCATGATCTTGGCCGACGAGGTCGGGCTCGGGAAGACGATCGAGGCGGGCCTGATCCTGAAAGAGCTGCGAGCCCGTGGCCTCGCGGACCGGATCCTGATCATCACCCCCGCTAGCTTGACTCGCCAGTGGCAAGTCGAACTGGAGTCGAAGTTCAACGAGAAGTTCGACCTGATGGACGGGGACGCCGCCAAGCACCTCGGCAGGGGTGGCGCGAACCCCTTCGCTTCTAAGGAGAGCATCATCTGCTCCCTTCCCTTCGCCGCGGCGAAGAAGCGCCAGGAGCAGATCATCGACGTGCCGTGGGATCTCGTGATCTTCGACGAGGCCCACCGGGTCCGCCGAACGAAGGCAACCGTCACGCTGGCGTACAAGTTGGCGGAGGAGTTGAGGGATCTGACGCACGGGCTGCTGCTGCTCAGTGCGACGCCGATCCAGTTGCATCCCATGGAGTTGTACTCGCTCATCGACCTGGTCGAGCCCGGACTATTCGCTGGGCTGCAGGCGTACGAGGTGCAGCGCGCTCAGATCCCGCGCCTGAATGAGGCCATGCGGCTCGTCAACAGGTGGCCGGCCCTCACGGAGTCGGAGAAGGCCGAGGCGTGGGTGCGGCACGGGACGATGCTCGAGGAACTGGGTGTGACCAGGGGTGAGGACCTGGGCGATCCGGAGCGGCGGGACGCGGTCATGGACCGAATCATCGAAGTGCATCCGACCGCGGACGTCATGGTCCGCAACCGCAAGGTCGAACTGGGCATCGGTGCCGAGCGCAGGGCCCACACGATCCCTGTGCCCCAGTCGGAACTGGAGAGGGAGATCTACGAGCTCGCGACCGACTACATCCGTGGCTCCTACGCCCTGTCCGATGGCCGATCCAACGCGGTCGGGTTCCTCATGGTCACGTACCAACGCATGCTCACCAGCAGCTCGCACGCGCTGCGCACGAGCCTGCGCCGGCGCATCGTGAAGCTGCGGGCCCAGTTGACGAAGTTGCAGTCGCTGAAGCAGTCCGGGGTCTCCGAGGACGAGCTGGACGCAGAGGAAGTCTCCCAGTCGCTGGAGGGGATGGAGGACTACGTCATCGAGGCCCAGGAGGCGTCGGTTCTTCGGGAGATCGCGCTCCTCGACGATCTCGTAGGCCGGTTGGATGATGTTCGGGACAGCAAGGCCGTCACCCTCTTCGAGGTGCTGCGTGACATTGACGCGCATGGCGACCAGAAGGTGGTCCTGTTCACCCAGTTCATCGAGACGCAGATGTTCCTCAAAGCGACCCTGGAGGGCAACGGCTACTCGGTCACGACCTTCAACGGCCGCATGGGGGCTGAGGAGAAGGAGGACGCGATCAGGCAGTTCCGGGAGTCGACGCAGATCCTCATCTCGACGGAGGCCGGCGGCGAGGGCAGGAACCTGCAGTTCGCTCATGTCCTGATCAACTACGACCTGCCCTGGAACCCGATGAAGGTGGAGCAACGCATCGGCCGTCTTGACCGAATCGGTCAGACCCACGTCGTCGACATCTTTAACCTGGTGTACGAGGGGACCCTCGAAGAGCGGATCGTGGACGTCCTGCAGAACCGGATCCGGGTGTTCGAGCAGTCTGTCGGATCGCTCGACCCGATCCTGGGGACGATCGAGACCCAACTTCAGGACATCGCCTTGAACACCAAGCTCAGCGATCTCGAGGACCGTTTCGAGGAGTTCGGGGAGAAGTTGCAGCAGGATGTCGAGAAGGCGCGCCTGCTCGAGGCCACGATGGCGGACTTCGTCCTGGACCGTGCCAGTTTCCGGCGTGATCAGGCGCGGCTGCTACAGGAGCAGCCCTCCCTCGGGACGACTGAGGACCTTAGGGAGGTCGTCGGCCAAGGCCTGGAGTACTTGGGGGGGAGCCTGAACCCGCACGATGCGGGTGGTGAGCAGATCAGCCTGTCCCCCCGGCTGGCGTCTAGGCTCGGTCTGTCGCAGCAGGCTCATCACGGGATCTTCGATCCCCAGTTGGCGCTGCGCTTTGACGAGGTGCCGTTCTTCGCCTGCGGCCACCCGGTCGTCGACAAGATCATCGACGCCCTGGTCCGCCTCGACGCCCGCGTCGGCGCCCGCCGCAGCGATGACGCACCACCGGGAATGTCCATCGAGATCATCTGGCGGCTGAAGGCGAGCCTGGTCATCCCCGAGGCCAAGCTGGTGCGCCACGTGATCTCGCCGGACCGGCGCATCGCCCAGAGCCACGTCACCGAGCTCCCTTTGGCCGACCGGCCCGTGGACGCCGCCGTGGATCCTGAGTTCGCCGCTGTTGCCGTATCACTGAGCCGTGAGGCCTTCACCGAGGACCTGCGCGCCTATCGCACCGACATGCAGGTCAAGGCCGAGGACATCCTCGAACGTCGCCTACGCCGACTCACCCGCGTCCATGCGAGCCAGGTCGAGCGCATTCAGGTGCGCATTGACGAGGAGACCGACTTCATCCGAAACGCCCAAGCCCAGCCGACGCCGCAGAACCAGAAGATCCTCCCCGCCCGTATGGGTCGGCTCACCAAGGCACGTGACCGCATGGCCGCCCTCGAGGCCGACTACGAACGCGAATCGGAGGAGCTGCTGGCCAAGCGCCCCGACATCCGCGGCGAGATTTTCTCGGTATCGATCCTGGTCGGTGCGTGATGGCCGGCCCAGTCGCCTACGGCATCGACTTCGGCACCACCAACAGCGCCATCGCGGTCGCGTACGACGACGGAATGACGGAGGTGATCGGCACCCCCGACGAGCTCACGGAATCGCTCATCTACCTGCACCGAAACGCCAACCGGCTCGTTGGGCAGGACGCCATCCGGGCGTACCTGACCACTGGCAACAGCCGGACGATGTGCTCTCGGTGCGAACTCGTCGACTGGGTCAAGGGCGAGCCGATCACCGACTGCCGCACCTGCAAGTCAGGTGGGGCTTGCTTCGATGCGCGCCTCATCGCCCAGGCCAAGGGTGAACTCGCCAGCCCAGACTTCCACGGCACACACAGTTGGAGCCTCGACTTCGAGATCGAGGACCTCGTCTCGATCGTGCTGTCGCGGATGAAGAAGGCCGCCGACCGCGAGCTCGGAACGACCATCGACCGGGTGACGGTCGGCCATCCCGTACGCTTCGCCGGCGCCGAGGGAGCAGGGTGGCGTGACCGCCAGGGCCTGGGGGAGAACCGGCTGAGGGCGGCCGCCCAGCGCGCAGGCTTCACTGAGCACGTCTCGCTGATGGCAGAGAGCAAGGCAGCCGTAGCCGTGGACGGCGTGGACGACGGGATCCTGCTCTGCCTCGACTTCGGCGGCGGGACGTTCGACGTCGCCGTCGTCGACGTTCACGGCAACCGGTCGCAGGTCCTCGCCCTCAACGGCGTGTCCATCGGCGGGGAAGAGTTCGACGCCAAGATGTTCGACGTGTTCGTGGCACCGACGCTGGGACTGGATGCCGAGTTCACGCTCCCGAACGGGGAGAAGCGCCGCCTGCCGAACGAGCTCAGCGGAAAGCTGCGTTCGCTGTCCGGAGTCAACGACCTGATGAGCAAGAACCTGGCCGCTGGCGTGAACGGCTACCTCGCCGGAATGGGCAATGATGCCGTCCTGCGGGACATCAGCGCGATCGTCACCGGAGGATCGTCCTGGCCGTTGTTCAAGGCCATCAAACGGGCGAAGCACGACCTCAGCACGTCCGACGTCGCCACGATAGACGTGAGGTCCGCTGAGCTCACCTTCGCGATCCCGGTCACGAGGAGCGCCTTCGACGCCGCTATCGCTCAGGACCTGCGCGAGGTGGAGCTCTGCATTGAGGACGCCTTGGAGGATGCTGACGTCGTTCCGGAGGACGTGCGATTCGTGGCCAAGACGGGGGGCAGTTCCCTCATTCCCGCGTTCATTGCACTCGTGGATGAGCAGTTTCCCGACGCGGAACACACGCAGATGGACCCGTTCACGTCCGTGGTGTCGGGCCTCGCCCGTCACGCCTACGAGGTGTGGGCCTCATGACCGATCCCTTCGTCCCTACCGGGCGCGAACTCGACGAAGGCGTCACCGGGCCTGGACTAGAGAAGTCCAAGTCGGCGCGTCCGGGGCTGTTGAAGCGGATCTTCACACGCCCACAGAAGCACACCGGGAAGAACCTCACCGAAGTTGAGTTGATCGTTGACGATGAGGTTGCGGAGAGGCTCCCGGGGATACGCAGTCGGCCTCCGCAAGAAGGAGCCGACGACAAGCCGCCCCGACGCTCCAGAGGCGCGGAAGCAGCAGCTGAGCCCG
>JAUPKO010000945.1 GCA_030837395.1 Actinomycetota bacterium
CTCGCGTGCGCCGGCGCCCGCCAACGCGCCGCCCCGACGCACTCTGGCGATCGACTACTTCCGCTTACCCGAATCCCCCGCTCCCGCCAACCCGGAGCCGGCGATCCGCCCGGCCGACTACTTCGACCCCAGTACCCAGCGATTCCGGCCGGTGCATCCGACTGAGCTGCTGAACGTCCATTGCGTCCTGGTTGAACAGATCTACCAGGCGATCGGCATGACTCGCGAGGAGTTCCGCAAGCGCTTCTATCCGATCCTCGAGTTCGGTGCCGCTGCCTACCAGCTCTGCCCGGCGTCGATGTCCCACCATCACCGCGAACCCGGGGGTCTTTTTCTCCACTCCATGCAGGTCTGCCGGCACGCCGTCCATCTTGGCCAGTTCGCCCGCTTCGAGCGCGATCGCACACGTCCCGTCTCGCCGGCCGACCAGAAGCTGTGGGGCGTGGCCCTGGGTTTCGCTGCGCTCACGCATGACGTCGCGAAGCCGCTCACCGATTTTCGCGTGGTGCATCCATCGTTCTTCGCGCCCGGCCGTCTGCTGCCGCGTCTCGATGATGGCCCACCGCCCGAGGACGAGCCCGCGCTGTTCGTGCCTTACGAAGACACCGTCTTCGAGTGGCTCGAGCGCAGGGGCTACACCGAATACCAGGTCCGTTGGCTGAACGACCACTACGCCAAGCACCAGCGGCATGCCCAGGCGCTGATGTCCCACTGGACTACCGCCCTCACACTCGGCTGGCTGCCGGAGAAGATCCGCTCAACCCTCGCCAGCATCGACCCGCCCGAGGGTTCCATCGAGGCCGATTTCTGGGACATCATCAAAAAGGCCGATCAGCGCTCCACCAATCAGTATTTTCCCGCTGTCTCCGGCAACGCCAGCGCCATCATCGCTGACACCCTGCGCCGGCTCGTGCGCGAAGGACGGTGGGCGCCCTCACACGAGCGGTTCCCGCTGCGGATCGGCGTCGATCAGCGGCTGCTGTTGCTTGCGCCGAATGACCTCACGCAACTCGCGGGCCAGATTGCATCCCATCCTCAGGCCTACGCACTCTCGGCCAACGGCCCTCTGTCAGCCGATCAACTGTCTGCCCACCTTCAGTTCGAGTGCCTCATCGAGGCCGACCGCGCCGGCCATGTGCTCTTCAATTCTGCCGTTGCCGGCGCTGCGCTCCCGTCGAATCAGCGGGTGCTGATCCTCAACGAGCGCCTCTCGCGCGAGCTCATGGACCTTGCGCCCTCGGCCCCCCAGACACCTGCAGCTGTACCGGCATCCACGGATCCCACCATGAGTGCCACGACGCCGCATCCCGCCGCCGCCACGCCCGCTACGCATGCCGGTCCCTCGACCATTCCGATTGTGCAGTCCTCGAGCCCCGCCCCCGCCTCCCCGCCGCCCCCGCTCGATCTGCCCAGCCTTGTCTTTGAATTTCTGGAAGACGTCCAGTCGCTCAATCCGTACGCCATTCACACCGCTGACAAGAACGGTCAACCGCGTCCTTCGCATAAGGTCACGTCCGAACACATGCAGATCGATCGTCAGCTCAAGTCCGGAATCCGCATCGGACGCCCGCTGATCCAGCGCTTTGCCAAGACTCATGCCTATCCACTCGACACCGTGTTTTCGACATTGATCGGTTGCCCTCAGGTTATTTCGCACACCGAACCGCTCCCTCCTGCAGCGACGATCTGGCTCACCATGTCACTGCCGGCCTCGAAAGCGGTCTACAACCAGACGCTCTCCAAGTTCGCTAGAGCTGTCGGTGCTCCCGGTCCTTCCACTCTCATGCAAGCTCCGCCCCCGCTCTCGGCTCGAGGCGTCGTACCGTCCACCGCGCCTGGTGAGCAACCCGCCCACCACTCACCCGACTTCACCGGCTCCTTGCGGCAGCTGCGTGACGTCCCCGTGTCACCGCCGTCTGTCGCCGTCCCCCACGCGGATCTCCAACCGTTGCTCTTTCGGGTGTTCGACCACCCATCCGTCAACCGCCATTTTCGAGCATCGTCAATGATCACACCGCTCTATGTGCGCTTCGACGTTCTTGCCAACGTGCTCGACCAAGCGCGGCTCGACGGTGTCGCCGGTGCCGCCGGACTCGATCCGCCGACAGCGGCCGCGCGCTTTGTCGACGGCGGTTTCCCGGTCGAACTGCACCCGCAAGGCATCGTGCTCACAGAGAAGATCGAGCCTTATTGGGACCGGTACTCCCTGGTCGATGAGACCCGGCCATGAAGTCCACGCACGAGGTCCAGAACTTCTGGCGCCCCGCCTATGAGTTCATCGCTGCACTGGTCTGGTTCGCTGTGGCCCTCGTCTACCTCGGTATCGGGCGCCGCTTCGATGGCCTGATCGCCTATTCCGGTCTGCTCTCGATTCCGCTCACCGGGCTCGGCTTCTATCGACTGCTCCAGGCGGTGCGGATCTGGAACTTCAAGTGCCGGCTCTGGTCACCCAGCCCCGTCTTCAGCACCGTCCAGTCCGTCCTCGCCAAGCAGAAGAAGCGTGGTGCGCTCTGGCTCGGCTGGGGATTCACCTGGGAACCTCTGCACGCGAAGCGCCTGCGCGTCATCTCGTCGCTCGACGAGCAGCAGACCAAGCCGCCGCCTGCGTACCTGCGCCTCCGCCAGTGGTTGAATCTCTCGGTCCCTAACCACACGACCGACGGCTTTCATTACGTCCACGGCGTCGGCGATCGCGAGGAAGACATCTACGTTGATTACGAATCCCTGCGCGGGCACACCTACATCGTCGGCACCACCGGTGCCGGTAAGACGCGCACCTTCGAGATCCTGATCGCCGAGGCCGTCGCCCGCGGCGGCCCGGTGATCGTGCTCGACCCGAAGGGTGATATCGATCTGCGGGACCGCTGCCACGCCGAGGCGCGCCGTCACGGTCGGCAGGCGGATTTCCGGTTCTTCAGCCCCACCCTGCCGCAAGCGTCCATGCGCCTGAACCCTCTGCAGAACTACGCCCGCTCCTCGCAGATTGCCAACCGCATCGCCTCGCTGCTGCCGCGCGGCGGCAACTCCTCGGCCTTCCGCGACTTCGCTTGGCGTGCGATCAACGTCGTCGTCGACGGCCTTCTGCAGTCCGGCAGCGACCCCAATCTGATGAACCTGCGCCGCTACGTGGAGGGCGACATCGACGGACTGATCGTCAAAGCCGTCGAACGCTACTTGACCGACATCGCGCACCGGGAAGCGCGCTTCCTCGGCTGGCAATCGGAGGTCCGAACCCTGGTGGGCAGTCTCAAGCAGGGCGGCAGCGTCTCCCTCGATCGAGATACGAGTATCCGGGCGGTCGCCGTGGCGACCTACTACACCCAGTCCGTGAAGCCGAGGTATCCGGACAAGACGATCGACGCGATGCTCTCGATCATGCTGCACGATCGGGCGCACTACTCGAAGCTCATCAGCAACCTCATCCCACTGCTCGAGCAGCTCACTTCTGGGCCCCTGTCGCAGCTGCTCTCGCCCAACTGCGATGACGCCGAGGACGTGCGCACCATCGAGAACTTCCAGAAGCTCATCGACAAGAACTCGATCGTCTACATCAACCTCGACACGCTGGCCGATTCCATCGTCGGTAGCGCGGTCGGTTCCCTGTTCCTGGCCGACCTGACCAGCGTCGCCGCCGCCCGCTATGCCTCCGAGGCCACCAACCTGCCGCCCGTCAGCGTCTTCGTCGACGAGGCCGCCGAGATGATCAACGATGCCTTCATCCAGAACCTGAACAAGGGCCGGGGTGCCGGCTTCGAGCTCTACATCGCTTCCCAGACCATCGCCGATTTCGTCGCCAAGATGGGCGACCCGGCCCTGGCCATGCAGGCGCTCGGCAACACCAACACCACCATTGCGCTGCGCATCAAGGACCCCGACACCCGCAAGTTCGCCTCCTCCCTGTTCGGCGAGACGCACTTCGCCGAAACCAGCAGCGGCCACTCGGCGTCGACCATACACCCTGCCGAGAACCTCGATTTCGGAGGCACCGTCAGCAAGACGCAGCAGCGCAAGGACCTGCAGGTGGTCAGCGAAGACGCCCTCGGCAAGCTACCCAACCTGCACTTCTTCGCCTCCCTCCCCGGCGGCAAGCGCATCAAGGGCCGCATTCCAATCATGCCCATCGCGGCCGACGAGAGGTACCGTCCGACGCAACTGCGGTCGTTGCTCGTCCTCGGTCAGGCGTCTCCCCCAGCCAGTGCCAGCACCGCTTCCGCGTCCACTGCCGCTCAAACCCTGTCGTCATCGTCGCCCCCTCTCGCTCCTGCCCATGTCTCGTCATGGGACCGGGATGGCACGGGATGATTGCCCCACGTGTCGGTGTCCCGCCTGCCCTGATCTCTGCGGAGGAGTCTGCGGAGAAGCCACGCCCTCGGCGCATTCGCGACGCATGCTGCGTGTACGTTCCCAGAGCCCGCGCCACGTCATTCAGCATGCATTCGGCTCGGCCCAGGCGGCGCGGGTTGCTCCTGATCTGCTTAGTAAGCAGCGCGCGAGGTTTTGGAGCGATGTGCTTAGTAAGCAGCCCACGAGGTTTTGGCGGCGCTGTGCTTAGTAAGCAGCGAGCAGAAAAAAGCACCCAAA
>JAUPKO010000946.1 GCA_030837395.1 Actinomycetota bacterium
CAGTCCGGATCTCCCGAACGGCCGCGTCGACGTCAGCTTCAGATAGGCGACCCTTTCCGCGTAGGTTCTTGAACGTCGCGGATAGGCGGTCGGACAGCGCGTTAAACACCCGGCAAGGCTACCCGTCCGACCCGGCCAGTGCTTCGAGCACCACAGATCGGACCAGGGTTACCTGTGCCATGTTCAACGGTTCGCCCTGTGCGAGCACGTAGAACACGTCAACAACATCAGAGCCCAGCGTTGCCACTTGGGCTGCTTCAATCGAGATGCTCACGGATGAAATCGCGTGAGCAATCGTCCGCAAGAGTCCTGGCGCATCCTGGGCGCGAACCTCAATCACCGTCGCCCGGTCGGATGCATCAGCAACCAACTTGAACTGAGCGGGCGCGGGTCGCCGAGTACCAACGCGGCGGTAGGCGGCGGCTCGAGCATGAAGCTTGCTGTCGATGTCCAGCCCTCCCGACAGCGCCAGGCGAATGTCCTCTCGCAGCAGATCCAAGGTGGGCGGCTCGCCAAACTCCGGCTGCACGGACCACACCGTGACCGCTCGATTGCCCAAGGTCTCCGTCCGGGCCGACCGCACCGCAAGCCGATTCACTGCCAGCGCCCCGGCGACCTGACCAAGAAGACCGAGTCGGTCATCGGCCGCGACGGTGACCCACCACACGCCTTCGCCCGGTTCAATGAGGACCTGCACTCCTTCGCCCGTCGCTAATTCGCGTTGGGAGGGCGTCAGGGCAGGACGAGCAGGTTCAGGTCGACCGTCCAACGCGGCCTGAGTGCGACCAACCAACTCAGTCACCAGGCTCGCCTTCCATTGACTCCACGCGGCCGGTCCCGTCGCCGCTGCATCGGCGCGAGTCAAGCAGTCCAGCAACTCCAGGACCAGTGGAGTCTTGACCGCTGCAGCGACTGCAGCCGCCGTTGCTGGATCGGCAAGATCACGCCTGGTCGCGGTGTCGGGAAGCAACAGGTGGTACGCGACCATGTCGACGAGCACCGCACTGTCTTGGGCATCAAAACCCAGTCGCGGCGCCAGTTCGCTGACAATTCGGACGCCCACTTCGGTGTGGTCACCGGCCTGGCCTTTACCGATGTCGTGCAGCAGTGCGCCGACCAGCAACAGGTCGGGTCGCGAGACCTCGCGCGTCAGCGAGGAGGCATTAACCGCGGTCTCGACCAGATGGCGATCCACGGTGAAGCGGTGAACGGGGTTGCGCTGTGGAGCACTACGCACGACCTTCCACTCCGGGATCAGACGGCTGATGAGGTCTGCCTGATCAAGCGCTTCCCAGACCGGGATTGCAGCGCGTCCGGCACCCAAAAGTGAAATCAGGGAATCTCTCGCCGCGATTGGCCAGGGTTCAGGCAGTGGTGCGCTCTCCGAGGCCAGTCGTGCCACGGCGTAGGGACTCAATCGCAACCCGGCCTGGGCAGCCGCAGCGGCGGCACGCAACAACAGGACGGGGTCTCGATCCGGTCGGGCATCTACGGCGAGGACTGCCTCTCCGTCTTGAACGACGACCCCTTCAGCCAACGGGGCCCGCTCAGGACGCGTGGACCGCAATCGCCTGACGGGGTTCAGCGACCGCCTCGATGCGGTTGCGCGCCCCACTCGGTACCAGGCCTCGTCATTGGCGTACGCAATCGCGCGACCCGCCGCCGAGACCCGGCGAAGCAGCACGTCCGGATCGAGGTCGTCCAACAGCGCCGCAACCGGTGGCTGCTCCTGCAGCGTCAGCTTGTCACCGTGGCGGCCGGTCACCGTGTGCAATCCGTCGCGAACGTCCAGAAGTGCTTCGGCGAGAACATCGAGTGCCTGGTGTGGTGCGACCGCGACCCACGACGCTGAGATCGCACGCAGGATTGTCAGATCCCGCAACCCGCCATACGACTCTTTGAGATCGGGCTCCAGGAGATGCGGCAACTCGCCACTGCGTTCCACCCGGTAATCCACGACCTCCCGCAATTCCGAAAGCCGCCGTGGCGCCAACGCTCGCCAGTCCTGCAAGACCGCCGCACGCAAGGACTCAGTCAGCTCTTCCGAGCCAGCAATTGTGCGGACGTCAAGAATCCCGAGGACAACCTTGAGGTCTTGACCGGCAAGTCGCCGGGCTTCAGGAACAGTTCGAACACTGTGGTCGAGGCGCATCCCGGCGTCCCAGATGGGATACCAAATCTTGTCGGCTACACCGACCACGTCGGCGCGCGGCTCGTGCAGCAGAACAAGGTCGAGGTCACTGGCAGGCGCCAGATTGCCTTTGCCGTAGCCCCCGACCGCGACCAAGGCCGTCTTCTGCGGGTCAGCACCGGCCTCGGCGAAGAGCCCTTGCAACCAGTCGTCAGTCAGGCCCACCAGCGCCCGCCGCCGGGCGGCAGTCGGCCGCCCTGGTCGGCTCAGCAGTTCGGATCGAGCGCTGGGATAGTCCATAGTTACAAGGCCTCTTCTCCTCGTTCGCCGGTACGAACCCGCGTGACCTGGTCGACCGGAATCACCCACACTTTTCCATCGCCTATTTGCCCTGTTCGAGCAGCTGACACCACCGCGTCGAGTACTGCATCTGCCTGCGCATCCGACACTAGGATCTCGACGCGAACCTTGGGAACCAGGTCCACCGTGTACTCGGCACCCCGGTATACCTCGGTGTGTCCGTGCTGACGGCCGTGGCCACTGGCTTCGGAAACGGTCAGTCCCTCAACGCCGAGGGACTCCAACGCGTTCTTCACGTCTTCGAGTTTGAACG
>JAUPKO010000947.1 GCA_030837395.1 Actinomycetota bacterium
CACCCCACAGAACGTCTCATCGACCTGCTGTCGGAAGTGGCCATCCGAATTGGCGGCGGAGATGCTTATCTCAAGGCCCGCGCCGTCACCCGACTCGACCAGGGTATGGGCGGCGGCAAGTCGCACGCCTGCATCGGCGCCTATCACCTGGCGGCGCACCCCTCAGTATTGTTCGGCACCGAACTCGGCCAGGGTGTTGCTCAACGCATTCAGTCCCGCATCGGAACCCAGATCGCGAAAGACCTGCACACCCCACACGTGGTCGTCCTGCCGTGCGACAACATGACCCCCGGTGCGCCCGTCCAAGAACTCGACGGACCTGCCGTCAATCTTTACGAACGATTTCTCTGGCGGCTGTTTTCGAAGGACTACACGCTTTTCGAGCGCTATCAGCCCTACTGGAGTGACAAACACAAGATCGCGGAGGCGATCAAGGCGGTTAACCGGCCCGTGTTGATCATCGTTGACGAGGTTCTGGACTACGTCGGTAACGGGCTCGACGGGAGTGGCAAACCTGACCTGGCGGCACAGGACATGGCCTTCCTGCGCGCACTGCTCGATGTGGTCAATGACGTTCCCCACGTCGCACTGATTGTTGTCATGATCGCCTCCGATGCCGATAAGACAGCTCTGTCAAAAGCCGCCCAGGACCGGCGCGAGGACCTCAACTCACTACTCGAACGTAACGGCACACCCGCAACGGTTACGGAAGTCGGCGACTTCGCCGACATCCTGCGCCGGCGGCTGTTCGACGCCGCCCCCGCAGCTGAGGTCGTCGCGGCCACCGCCGCACTCTACGAATCGACCTTCCGAGACAAAGGATGGACCAGGACTGTCTGGGACACGATCGGTGCCACCTGGCGTGCAAAGTGGCAAGACGAAGTCGCCGACTGCTATCCGTTTCACCCCATGCTGATGGCCCTGGCCAAAGACGAGTGGAGCAAGGTCACAGGCTTCCAACGAGTGCGATCGACCATCCGCATTTTCGCAGCCACGGTCTACGCCCAACAAGAACGAGGCAAGGCCGGTCAATGGGTGCCCGCACTCATCGGCCCCGGCGACCTGCCACTGTCCGACAGCACTGTGCGCGAGGCACTCCTGGGCAGCGGACTTGTCGAAGACGAACGCACTATCGCCAACTATCGAAGCCTCGCTGAAATCGAGGTCGTCAACAACGACGACACCGCAGGCACCGCCCGCCGCCAAGATCTCGCCCGAGAACCCCAACTATGGAGCGAGGCGAATCCCCGCGCCGCTGAGCGGGCCGCCACCTACATCTTCCTCTCCAGCATCGTCGGCACACTGCGGCCAGGGCGCGGCCGCGGCGCTAGCGCACCCGAAGTAAAGGCCGCGACCAGCGTGGCCGACATCGGCTACACCATCAGCGACGCTGACGTTGTCATCGACGAATTAGTCCACCCCGACCGGGGGATGAGTGCGCTCGACGTCATCCCCGGCCAAGGCAACAACAAACCTGCCCGCTACTTCCTGTCGACACGACTCACCCACCGCATGCTCGTCAACAACATCCGGCGCACCATCACCGAAGCCGAACGCGACGAGGCGCTGGCCGAGTTCATCGAGCGCCTATCGACCACCGGCCCCTTCCGCGAGCACCGCTTCATCCGCGCCGATACCCAACGAAGCAGCACAGACGTTCTCACCACTGCCGGCATTGACACCGCCTACACAACACGACTGGTCATCCTCGACCCTGCCCAATTCAGCCTCCGCAACGGCGCCGAAGCTGAAACCCTGGCGGCGTTGAGCGCGGCCATGGGGCTCGGCCAAGGAACCCAACAGTTGCCCGTCCAATGGGCAAGCAGCGTCGCCTACGCAGTAATGAACACCCAACGGCGCGCCCTTGCCCGCGGTCTCGCCGCCGAATACCTCGCCCGCCGAAAAGCCCTTGCTGCACCCGAGGTCCAGGCCGACGAGGAACTCAAAGCCATCGGCAACAAAGAACTAGCCAGCGCCCGCGAACAGTTAGAAAAGGCCATCAAGCGCGGCTACCAACACGTCGTTTACCTCGCGCAGCCCGACCCCGACGGCGAGCGCTATCTAGATCAGTTGACCTTCGACGACGACACCTTGACAGCGCTCAACGGAACGATGGTCTGGAAGGGGCTCGTCGGACGCGAGAAGGCTTTTGATGCTGGCCAATTCGGCGCCAAGGCCCTCCTCCACAACCTGCGGGACACCGATTACGGAAAGACCCTCTCCGATCTTCGGGCCGCGTTCTACAGCGCCCCCCGACTTCCACTGCTCTACGGAGGCGACGGGGACCTCCAACAAGCCATCTACACCGCCGTCACCGACGGTGATCTGACCGTGGTTGACGCCGCGGGAACCGCGGTCACCGTCACCGCCCCGAACCAAATCAATCTCGCCAGCACCGGACTTCGGCTAGGCCGGCCCGCCACAAAGCCCACCGCGGACTGTCCGGACTGCGGCGGCCCAAGCCACACCGGGCCGTGCCCGAAAGGCGGAACAACGAACCACCCCGGGCCCCAGAACCCCGGCGATCATCACACCCCTGGGGTAACGACCGCCACTCCCCCACCAACGTCCCGAGAGAAACAACTTGCGTTCTCGTTCAATGCCAGCCTTCTAGCCGGTTCAGAAGCCACCGCTGATGGATTCGCCGCTCTCTTTCGCGCGCTATACCTGGCCCTCGATGAGCGACAAGTGAGTTATCTACAGGGCACGCTTCAACTACTGCTCCGCGACGAGACCGCGCAGAAGATCCAGGAGAAACTCGCCGAACTCGGCATCAACGCCACCGTGAAGGACCTATGAAGTCCAGGCCCACCTGCGCCTCCTCAAACTCGGCGAACTTCGCGATCTAGCCACCGCCTGTCGGCACCTGAACTAACGCGACAGGACGCGGGAGGTGGTTCTGGATCTCACAGCCCACGGCGTCTTCTCAGTCAGACAAGGACAAAGGGGCGCTGCGTTCACCGCCGATCACCGCACCACCGAACCCAGGGGCTTGGACCCACGGTTCAGCGGTCGTGTCGTCTCCGCGGAACTGGTACTGGCACGCGTAGCAGCGCGCCGTGCGGCGTGCTCGGTTGATCCAGTACCCGAAGTGGCGGTGCGGCGGGCCCTGCGTGGGGCCGTTCATGCGGCGGTCGAATCGCGACGCCATTCCCGCTTTTCGATGCGGCGCATCCGGCGGCGCTCATCGGCGCGGCGCTTGCGGCACTGCGGGCGGCCGCAACCGCAGGTCTCGTAGCCCTGCCGTGCGTGCCAGGCCTTGCTGATCATGCGTTCAGTTCCCATGACCTACTCCCCTTCTGCGGGTAAGACCGGGCCTCACGGACCCGACCGGATGTGTGGGACAGCTCGACGCCGGCCTCGCTTTGAAGTTTACGGATGGGCACCGACAGACCTGATCAGCCGCGGCCCGGGACTCCATTAGCCGATACTGGCGCTGTGGTGCGTATCGCGACATGGAACTGCCGTTCTGCCCTCGACAAGAAAATGGCGGTCGTTGAGGCAATCAACGCTGATGTGCTGATCGTAGATCGG
>JAUPKO010000948.1 GCA_030837395.1 Actinomycetota bacterium
TCGAGGCCTCCGAACGCGCCGCATCGACCGCCTCCACGAGCTCGGCGCCGATCCGCGCGAGCGCCTCTGTTGGCTCGCCCGTGGCCATCCGTCCGAGGACCACGTCGGCAGCGGCGAGCGAGAGCGTCTCGCCGCCGAAGGTCCCGGAGAAGAAGATGTCCTGCATCAGCATCATGAGGTCGCGGCGGCCGACGACGGCCGACAGCGGGAAGCCGTTGGCCAGCCCCTTACCGAACGCGGCAAGGTCCGGCGTGACGCCGAAGTACTCCTGGGCGCCGCCGGCGGCGAAGCGGAAGCCGGTGAGCATCTCATCGAACACCAGCACGATGCCGTGTCTCTTGGTGACCTCGCGGACGCCCTCGAGGAAGCCGGGCTCCGGCCACGTCGACGTCATCGGCTCCATGATCAGTGCGGCGACCCCGTCGGGGTGCGCTGCGATGACACGCTCGACCGCGGCGAGGTCGTTGTAGGGGACCGCGTGGGTGAGGGCCTGCGTGGCCGCGGGAACGCCCAGGTTGCGCGTCGTGCTGCCGATGAACCAGTCCTGCCAGCCGTGGTAGCCGCAGGCGATGACGTGGTCGCGTCCGGTGGCAGCCCGTGCCAGCCGGATCGCGGCCGACGTCGCGTCGGTGCCGTTCTTGGCGAAGCGCACCATCTCAGCGCACGGGATGAGGTCGACGACCTGCGCCGCCACCTGCTCCTCGAGCGGGTGCGACAGCGAGAGCGTGACACCGGAGTCCAGCTGCCGGACCACCGCCTCGTTGATCTGCTCGTCGCCGTAGCCGAGCACCACCGCGCCCAGCGAGCTGACGAGGTCGACGTACTCGTTGCCATCGACATCCCAGGTCCGGCTGCCCCGGGAGTGCGTGACGAACAGCGGGGAGGCGCCCACCG
Organism: Actinomycetota bacterium; assembly: GCA_030837395.1. GTDB lineage: Bacteria > Actinomycetota > Actinomycetes > S36-B12 > UBA10799 > JACJWR01. The sequence goes on from JAUPKO010000948.1 coordinate 895, forward strand.
GGTACTGGGTGCGCGACTTGCTGAAGGTCTGCGCACCGAGCGGGATCGTGCGCTCCGCCCGCTCGAGCTGCTCGAGCGAGCGCCGGTAGCGATCTGCGAGGTCAGGCATTCATCGCTCCCGTGTCGAGGCCTACGAGGGCCGCGTTGCGCACCTCGTCGGCGGTGGTGCGGCTCAGGCCAGGCTCACGTTCGAGGAGCGCCAGAACATCCGTCAGGTCGAAGTCAGGGTTGGCCGGGTAAAGGGCCTCGTAGACGGACGTCACGAACGCGATGTCGTCCGGCGTGTCGACGGTCCATCGCAGTGACGACAGGTCCACCGGCCCGGCGTGGTTGGCCAGGCGGTACCGCTCCGGACGGCGGTAGACGCCCAGGGTGACGTGCTCGCGCTCGGCAGCATCGTCACTGACGCCAGCGACGTCGACCAGGACGCTGGCCCGCACGACCTCGGCGTCGAGGCCGTCGGGGAACGTGGGTGTGAGGGTGTTCGAGCAGTAGTCGACATCGCTGGTCGCGAACTGCTCGATGACGGCGTCAATCACCGCGGGCGACGTCAGGGGGCAGTCGGCCGTGAGCCGCACGACCACGTCGGGCTCGTACTGCTCGATGGCGAGCACGTAGCGGGCCAGCACGTCGTCCAGCGGGCCGCGCACGACCGGGATGCCGAGCGCCCCGGCGAGCTGCACCAGCGGATCGTCAGCGGAGTCGGTAGAGGTGGCCAGCACGATTCCGTCGATCCGGCGGCTGCGCCGGATGCGCTCGACCTGCCTGACCACCATCGGCTCGCCCAGCAGCGGCATCATCACCTTGCCCGGGAGCCGCGACGACGACATACGTGCCTGAAGCACCGCCAGCGTCGTCACGGCGACGATTCTCGCAGGTGACTCGGCAGGCGACGAGGGGCCCCACCTTCCTGCTTCGGGCTTTCATCGTGCGAGCATTCGATCTGTCGGAATTCGCACGCCTGTTGGGATGAGGTGCCATGGTTCACGATCGCGCGAACCTCGTCTACGAGTCCCCGAGCATCGCCGAGTTCTACCGCGAGCACAGAACGGCCTGGAACGACTTCTACCCCTCAGAGCGAAGGATCCTCGACGGGCTCGGCATCAATCCCGACTCGAGCCTCATCGATCTAGGCTGTGGATGCGGTGGCCTCGGCGTCGCGTTGAATACCCGATTCGGTCTCACGTCGTACGTGGGGGTCGAGATCAACCGTCAAGCCGCCGCCGAAGCACAGGCCATGGTGTCCGGGTTCGGGGGGACCGCGATAGAAGGTGATGTCGCTGCACTGGACCATGTCCAGATCCCGCACGGTCCCACTTTCGACTACGTCGTCTCGCTGAGTTGCATTGACTGGAACGTTCAATTCGACGACATGCTGGCCCAAGCGTGGCAGCTGGTTTCTCCCGGTGGGTGGCTGGTCATGACATTGAGGGTGCACCCTCTCGAACAGGCCACGACGATCGAGGACTCCTATCAGTTCATCCGCTTCGACGGCGAACGCCGCGGGGAGAAGGCCCCATACATCTACATCAATGCAAAGTCCCTCAACTCCATTCTCACGGCGCTGTCCCCTTCGGAGGTCCGCGCCGTCGGATACTGGGGACAGCCGTCGCCGACTGCCGTCACTGCCGTGTCTCGCCTGTGTTTCATGGCCCTTGCCGTCCGGAAGGTCACGGTCGCAGGTGATGACAGGGCGGTACTGAGTCTGGAGCTACCGAGGGAGTTGATCGCGGCTCTGATGTCCTGATCGCCAGGTCGAGCTAGGACAACCTCCAGCGACGCGGGTCCACGAGATCGATGTCGTCGGATGCAAGGTCAGCCCAGTCCGCGTCTATCGGCTCGGCGGCCCACGCATCGGCGATCTGAGCGAGCTCGGCAGCGCTGGTGACTCCGACCACGACGGGGCCGGACCACGGCAGGCTCCGCGTGAACGACAGGCAGGCGGCGAGCGGATGGACGCCCTGCTCCTCGCAGAAGCGACGGAAGGCCCGGACATCCGAGTGGTGGGCCAGCGGTGTGTCGGCCGACGCCTCGAGCAGGAGCCCCTGCAGGAAGACGCTGCGCACCTGCACCTCGGTGCCCGCGGCGGCGAGGCGCGCGGTCACGGGCGAGTGGCGCAGCCGTTGGTCGACCGGGCTGGCGGGCACCTGCACGGCGCCCAGCCGGCCGAAGACCCGCTCCGCGCGCTCGAGTTCCTCGGCGTCGTAGGCGGACACTCCGACCCGGGCCGCGAGGCCCTGGTGCACGGCCTCGGCCAGGGCCTCGGACACGGCCGCCGCCTCGGCATCGGACAAGGTCGACCAGTCGTGCACCAGGCAGGCATGAACCGCCGGGACTCCCAGCTCCTCCAGGGTGGCCTCGAGCTGGGCCAGGGCAGGCAGGTCGGCTGTTGGTCCGCCGAAGACCTTCGTGGTGACGCGGAATCGGCCTGCCCATGGACGCAGCCGGGACAGCGCCCTGCCGTAGCCGTGCGAGGGGTCGGTGGTGCGATGGGTGTCCGCCATCGTCACGCCCCGGGCCAGCGCCTCCTCGACCACGGCAGCCACGTCGGCATCCGTCAGGGCTCCAAGCGCGTTGGTGACCCCGTAGGCGCTCCCCCACTGCGCGGTCCCGAGCACGAGCCGCGAGCCCGCGTCAGGCATCAGGCGCCGTCTGGTAGCGATATGCGACGACCGCAGCGAGCACGGCGTCGATCTCGGCCAGCACGTCGGCGGGGAGCACGACCCCGACAGCGCGGGCGTTCTCGGAGACCTGCTCCGGCCGCGACGCCCCGATGATCGCCGCGCTCACCGTCGGGCGCGACAGCACCCACGCCAGCGACATCTGCGCCAGCGACAGTCCCAGCCCCTCGGCCAGCGGCAGGAGCCGCTGGACGGCGGCCAGCACGTCGTCGTGCATCCACCGACTGATGTAGGCCGCACCCTCGGAGTCGGTCGCCCGGGACGACGACGGCGGCGGCTGCCCCGGAACGTACTTCCCGGTCAGGACGCCCTGGGCCAGCGGCGACCAGGCGATCTGCCCGATCCCCAGTTCCGTGCAGGCCGCGACGACCTCCGTCTCCGGCACGCGCCAGAGCATCGAGTACTGGGGCTCGTTCACCACGATCCCGGCCCGGCCCGTCGCCTCGGCGAGGGCCGCGGCGCGACGGATATCGGAGGCCGACCACTCCGAGACCCCGAAGTACAGCACCTTGCCCTCGCGCACGAGGTCGTCGAAGGCCCGAAGGGTCTCGTCGAGCGGCGTGGTCGCGTCGAACCGGTGGGCGAGGTAGACGTCGAGGTGATCGGTGCCGAGCCGGCGCAGCGAGGCCTCGCAGGCACGCATGAGGTGCTTGCGCGACAGGCCCGACTCGTTGGGTCCGGGACCCGTGGGCCAGTAGGCCTTGGTGATGATCTCGACGCCATCGCGCCGAGTGCCGGCGAGAGCGCGACCGAGCACCTCCTCCGCCCGCCCGTCCGCATACAGGTCGGCGGTGTCGAAGGTGGTGATCCCGGCGTCGAGGGCCGCATGAACGGTGGCAATGGCCGCCGCGTCGTCGACCTGGGCGCCGTGCGTGGCCCAGTTGCCGA
>JAUPKO010000109.1 GCA_030837395.1 Actinomycetota bacterium
GCGCCCGAAGGGATTCGAACCCCTAACCTTCTGATCCGTAGTCAGATGCTCTATCCGTTGAGCTACGGGCGCTCGGCCGTGCGAAACGACCACCGACAGGGTATCGCAATCGTGTGCGGGGATTCCTTCCGGACCATGCGCCGCGTACCCTGGGAGTACTCGGGCGAGTCAGGGAGGCAGCGATGAGGGGCACCTCGCACGTGGCCGCCACCCTTGCCATGGTGCTGACGGCGGCCGCAGGACCCACCGCCTTCTGGCAGAGCAAGCCCGAGTCCTCGCTCACGGTGATCATCGCCGAGGTCCCCGGCGACACCCACACCCCAGTGACCATCACCGGCCCGGATGGTTACCGCGTCGACATCACCAAGACCGCCGTGCTGCGCCAACTCGAGGCCGGCCGCTACACCGTCACCGCCGAGACCGTCTCGAACCCCCTCGGCGATATGACTCCGCAACTGCGCGAAAAGGTGGTCGACCTCGCCCGCAATGATCACCAGGGCGTCGCTTTCACCTACCAGTTCGAGGCCCCCGCGCTGTCACCCGTCGGTGCCCCCGACGCCTACGCGATCCAGACCGGCACGCCGACCAACCCCGTGCGTTGGAACCCCTGCAGCACCATCACGTGGGGCCCGGTGCTACCCCTTCCGGCGGCCGAGGAGCAACGGCTGACGCTGGCCTTCGCCAAGGCCTCAATCGCCTCGGGCATCCCCTTCCGACGCGTGGCGCCGGGTGAATCGGCACAGGTCAGCGTGAATCTCACCATGGCCCCAGGCGATCGGGTGTCCGGTGAGGGCGAGATGTATTTCAGTGACTCCGGCACGGGGCGCACAATCGCCGATCGTGGCCAGATCAGCGGCGTCATCGGCACCGAGACCAGCGACGAACTGCGCGAGGCCCTCTACCTGCACGAGATCGGCCACGTGCTGGGCATCACGCATGTGCCGCAGGACGATCAGGTGATGCACGAGGTGGTGGACGAGTCGGATGCGAAGGGTTTCGCGATCGGTGACACCAACGGTCTACGCCTCGTGGGTGCGGCCGCGGGGTGCCTGGACACACCGCTGGGCGCTAAGGAGGTCCGTGGCACCCTGAACGGCTCCACCCTGACCGTCACCTGGTTCCAGCCGGCCTCGCAGCCGCCCGTGGTCAAGACCACCCTGCACCTGACCAATCGCACGGCCCTCGGGCGGGCCTCGGGTGAACCGGCCTGGGACAAGCGCTTCGTCGGGGCCGGCGCAGGCCCCCGCGAAGCCTCCGCCACCGTGCCCGCCAACGTCTGCGACCCCGGCATCTCCGTGACGATCGCCGCCACCAACGCCAACGGCACCACCGAGACCCCCGTAGTGCTCAGCGGCTGCCCCAAGTAGTCCGCCCGCCCCGCCAAAGCAACGAGGGCGGTCCACAGGACCGCCCTCGTGACCGCGGAGGCGGAGGGATTTGAACCCTCGATGGAGCTTTGAACCCCAAACCCGCTTAGCAGGCGGGCGCCATAGACCGGACTAGGCGACGCCTCCTCGCGACGTCGCCTACCGTACCGGATGCCCAACTCGCCCGACATGCCCACGTCACCACCCGCGCGTGGCCGGTCTGACGCAGGTAACGTCCCGCCATGGACGTGCTGGTGTGGATCGCCGTAGTCGTCGCCGTGGTGCTCGCCATCATGGCGCTGCTGGGGTTCGCCCTTAGCCGCACCGCCGTGCAGGGCAACGCCCAGTTGGCCGGCGCTGCCCTGGGGGCCAAGGGGGCGGACGACGTCGAGGAGCCCGGGGCGATAGTCGCCGCAGACGCGCCCATCTTCGGTCTGCTACGGCTGACTCGGGAGGAACTCGTGTTCGTTGAGGGGCCCACCGGGCACGACACCAGGATGAACCGGCGGACGATCCAGGCCGTCACAGTCGTGCAGCAGACCCCGGACGGATCATCGCTGCGCAATCCCGCCCTACAGGTCAGTTACACCGACCCCGCGGGCCAACCGGCCACAGTGGTCTTCCTGGTCAAGGCCCCTGCGCAGTGGGCGCAGCGGCTACCGCCGGCGGCTTCGTGAATCGTTCTTCACCGGAGGTGGCCCGGCGCTCGGGTCGTGCCGCGTAGGGTGGATATCGGATGCCCCGTCATAGCCGGGACGAAGTCGCTGGCGCCCTAGGTGGGGAGGTGAGCGCGATGGCAGCCACCTTCGACCCGCGCGTGCTCGGCGCCCCAGGTCGATTCCGGACCTGGCTCAAGGTTGCGCTGGCCGCATCGCTGGGGGTAGGCATCCTCGCGGTGGGCATCGATGCGGCACAGCGCCTCAGCGGTGCCGCGATGGCCCCGCTGGTGCCGCGTCTGCTGGCCGCGACGGCGCTTGCCCTGGGCGGGGCCACGGCGGTGATCGCTGTCATGGAACGCCGTGCCCGGGGCACCAGCAGGCGGTCGACACCCTGGCTGCTCGTGGCCGTCGGGATTGCGGTGATCTTCTTCGGGCAAGTCATCGGCTACGTGACGACGGCCGGGTGGGCGGGGCCGTTCGACGTGCGCACGGAGGCAGTTCCCCTTTTGGTCGGGGCGCCGCTGTATTGCGCCGGCCTGCTCTGGCTCAGTTGGCCACCCAGCATGAGTCGGTTCGATCGGTGGTCGGTGGCTGCAGACACCCTCCTGGCCGCCTTCTCGCTGCTACCGGCGTGGATCGCGATCGTGGCGCCCGCGGCCAAACGCGCGGACTCGGCGTCGGAGAACGTCCTGGTCCCCATCGACAGTTGGGTCCAGTACTCAGCGGTGGTGGCCGTGGTGGCGATGGCCTCAGCCAGCCGGCGCAGTGGAGCGCTGCCGATTCGGCAGTTGATCCTGTTGCAGTCAGCTACCGTGCTGTACCTGATCGCGGACATCCTCGGCGACACCATCGCCGCGGCAGACCGAGCCTCGGGCATCACCTGGTCGATCATGGGCTATCTGCTCGCGGTGGTGCTCTTCGTCGGGGCCACGGTCCGCCCTGCGCTGGAGGCTGATTCGCCGAGCTCGGTGCGGCTGCGCGATTGGTGGTCCACCGTGGTGCCGCTGATCCCCATCGTGGTGCTGGTGGTGGCAATCGCTCGAGTCCGGGGGTGGGATGGCACGTTGACCCGCGGCCTGCGGACGGCTGCTGGCCTGGCATTGCTGGCGCTGGTGGTCACCACCGTCGCCTGGCGGGTGGCGCTGACCAGGCAATTGCAGGCGGCGAGGGCGGCCATGGTGGCTTCCCGACTGCAGGAAGGTGCGGGGGAGGACTGGTTCGCCGCGCTCGTCGGCGACGCCCGGGATGTGGTGACGGTGGTCGATCACACTGGTGTGATCCTGTACCAGACCCCATCGGTGACAACGTTCGGATACCAGCCCGGGGCCCTGGTGGGCCATCGGTTGGAGGACTTCGCGGCACCGGCGGACGGTGGGACTGTGGCCCAGATGCTCCTGCGGGCAGCTATGGACGAGGCTGATCGCGGCCCTCATGAGGTGATCGTGCGGGACGGGTCTGGCGTGCCGCACGATACTGAGACGACTGTGTCGCCGCTGCGCCTGCTCGGGGCGGATGGGTTCGTACTGACCACACGAGACGTCACCGACCGTCGAGTGCTGCTCGACCAGCTGTCCGCCTCGCACAGCCTCGATTCCCTCACCGGGCTGAGCAATCGCGATGGCTTCCTGGCCCAACTCGGTCAACTGCTGCCGGCCGAACGGACGCAGACCGCCGTCTGCCTGATCGACCTGCACTCGTTCCGCAATGTGAACGAGCGACACGGTCACGCAGTTGGCGACGAGGTGCTGCGGGCAGTGGCCGATTGCCTGACCCGGCTGCCGGCCTCGGTGGTGGCGGTGGGGCGCCTGGCCGGTGACGAGTTCGCCTATGCGGTTCGAGCCTCGGCGCCCGAAGTCGAGGTCGCACGTATTCGGTTGCAACTGCGCGACGACCTGGCCAACCTCACCTTGCCGACGGGGGTCGCGACGGGCCTCGCTTTCGCCATGGGCTACACCACTGGCCGCGACGACGCCGCCGATCCGGCCGACCTCGTGGAGGAGGCGGGCATGGCCCTGATCGCCGCCCGGGCGGCTGGAGCCGACGGGATCGCGGTCTTCGCCCCCGAGATGAGGGCCGCCTTCGTGGAACGGCTGCGGGTGGAGCAGGAGTTGCGCTTCGCGTTGGCCAACGACCGCATGGTGGTGCAATACCAGCCCATCGTGTCGATGGCTGACGGAAGCATCGTGGGGGCAGAGGCACTGGTGCGTATGCTCGACCGCGAGGGCACGATGATCCCCCCGTTCGTCTTCGTGCCCGTGGCCGAGCGCATCGGCCTGATCCATGAACTCGGCCAGTACGTCCTCACGGTGGCCCTACGCGATATCCAGCGCTTCTCGGCCGCGCTCGGGCGTGACCTGAGCGTGTCGGTCAACGTGTCGGCGCTGCAACTCGACAACGACCTGCACCCGACCGTGGAGGACGCCATGACGGCGTCAGGCATCGATCCGCACTTGGTCACGCTGGAATTGACCGAGACGGTGCTGGCGGAGAACCAGCTTGCGGCAGGGCAGTACCTGGCCCGCTTGCGGGAGTTGGGCTGCAAAGTCGCCATGGACGACTTCGGCACGGGCTACTCGTCGCTGGCCTATCTGGCGAGTCTGCCGGTCGACATCATCAAGGTCGACAGGTCGTTCGTCATGGGGCTGGGACAGCAGGAGTCGTCTCTGGTGCTGGTGCGGACGGTGATCCAACTGGCCCGTTCGTTGGGTCTGAGCACAGTTGCCGAGGGGGTCGAGACCCTCGATCAGGCCGAGATCCTGCGCGACCTGGGCGCGGACCGCGGCCAGGGCTATCTATTCGCCAAACCGTTGAGCAGTTCGGACTTGTTAGCCCTGCTGGCCGTCACGGCGGGGGTGCTGCCGGTGCCACCGCAGTAGCCGCGTGCGGGGGTGTGGGCGCAGGCGGAAGGGTGGTGGGGTGCAGCCACCTGAAAGCAACTGGCGGAGGGAGTGGGATTCGAACCCACGGTGACGCAGGACGCCACAACGGTTTTCAAGACCGTCTCCTTAGGCCGCTCGGACATCCCTCCAAGCACAACTCAGGGTAGCGCCTGGCGCGTTTCGGTGCGTGCCGGTGCGCCGTTGGCCCGCGGCTGCCGCCACCACTGGACGACACGTGCTCGCCGGGGCCGCCCGGTTCACACTTCTCTGGGCTATTCGCCTCACGGGTGCTATGTTGCGACGACTTGGGGGGAGTCAGGTGGCGGCAATGACGAAGGTGATTCGCGGGCGTCGCTGGACGTACTCGGTCGTGGCCATGATCCTCGCCGTGGTGGGCGCGATGGTGATCTCGTCGACGCCGGCCCGGGCCGGCGCGCCTTTCGAAGCCTCCACGCCGGTGGCAGGCGGGTCTGCTGCCGTTGTGCCCACGGCCGTCGCGACGAATCCGTCGTACACCCCGATCACGCCGGTTCGGGTGGCCGACACGCGACCGGATCAGCCCGTTGCGTTCCCCGCCGACAAGGTTGCCGTACCCGCCGGTGGCACCCTAGAGGTGCCCGCGGCCGGCACGTTCGATATCCCGGCTGATGCTGCGGCGGTGGTCGCGAACATCACGGCCGCAGCCCCGACGGGCGGCGGCCATCTTCGCGTGTTCCCGTGCGGGCAGCCCCTCCCCAATGCTTCCGCGCTGAACTATCGGGCCGGGGTATCCGTCGCCAACGCCACGATCATGGCCCCCGGTGACGGCGGTCGAATCTGCGTCTACACACCCACCGAAACCCATGTCGTGGTGGACGTCAGCGGCTATTTCCCGGCGGGTTCTCCCTTCACCCCGACCGCGCCCGTGCGGGTGGCCGACACCCGCCCAGGCCAACCGGTCGCGTTCCCCCTGATCGAGATCCCCGTGCCCGCTGGCGCCACACTGGAGGTGCCCGTTGCCGGTGCCAACGGTATCCCCGCCGACGCCGCCGCCATCGTCGCGAACGTCACCGCCACCCAACCCGTTGACGCAGGCCACCTCCGCGTCTACCCCTGCAGACCGGGTCCGCCCCCCAACGCCTCCACCCTCAACTACCCCGCCGGCGCATCGGTGGCCAACCTCGCCATCGTCGCCCCCGGTGCCGGCGGCCACATCTGCGTCTACACGCCCATCCAGACCCACGTCTTCGTCGACATCAGCGGCTACTTCCCAGCGGGTACCTCCTACATCCCGACCGCGCCCGTGCGGGTGGCCGACACCCGCCCAGGCCAACCGGTCGCGTTCCCCCTGATCGAGATCCCCGTGCCCGCTGGCGCCACACTGGAGGTGCCCGTTGCCGGTGCCAACGGCATCCCCATCGACGCCGCCGCCATCGTGGCCAACGTCACCGCCACCGGCCCGACCGGCGGCGGCCACCTGCGCGTTTTCCCCTGCGGACGAGCCCTGCCCAACGTGTCCACCCTCAACTACCCCGCTGGCGCATCGGTGGCCAACCTCGCAGTCATCGCCCCCGGCAGGTCCGGCAGGGTCTGCATCTACAGCCCCACCCAAACCCATGTCTTCGTCGACATCAACGGCTACTTCCCGGCCCTGGGAGGCGACCGCATCTCCACCGGCTTCGCTCACACGTGTGCGATCGTCGCTGGTGGGCAGGTCAAGTGCTGGGGCAGCAATGCGGCTGGTCAGCTCGGCGACGGCAGTTCGACCGATCGCAACATTCCGGTCACGGTCGTGGGCATCGGGGGCGCCACAGCCGTAGCCGCCGGCAGCTTCCACACCTGCGCCCTCGTCACTGGTGGTCAGGTCAAGTGCTGGGGCAGGAACAACACCGGTCAACTCGGCGACGGCGGTTCGACAGATCGCGCCAACCCCGTGACGGTCGTGGGCATCAGCGGCGCAACCGCCCTCACCGCCGGAGCGGACCACACCTGCGCCGTTGTCGCCGACGGTCAAGTCCGATGCTGGGGCTGGAACGCCTACGGCCAACTCGGTGACGGCACCTACACCAACCGCACGACACCCGTCACCGTCAACTGGCTAGGCGGCGCCACGGCCGTGGCCGCCGGTCGGAACCACACGTGCACAGTTGTCGGCGGACAGGCCTACTGCTGGGGGCGCAACAACGAAGGACAGCTCGGCGACGGCACCAGGAATGACAGCGTCGAACTCGTCAGGGTCGCCGGGATCAGCAGCGCCACGGCCGTGTCCGCCGGCGGACTGCACACCTGCGCTGTAGTGCGGATCAGCGTCTCCCGAGCTGCCAAGTGCTGGGGCAACAATGCCTACGGCCAGCTCGGCGACGGCACGAGGACCAACCGCATCACACCCGTAACGGCGAGCGGAGCCTCGGGCGCCGCGCTGCTGGATGCCGGCCAGTGGCACACCTGCGCAGTCAGGGAGGGCCTCGTCGTCGGCGACCACATCAGGTGCTGGGGCAACGGCACCTATGGCCAGCTCGGCCACGGCACTCCCGGCGACAGTGCAACACCCGTCACGGTGGTCGGCAGCACCGGCGCCTCTTCTCTGAGCGCCGGCGACTTCCAGACCTGTGCCATCGCAAGCGGCAGCCAATTCTTGTGCTGGGGCAACAACAACTACGGGCAAGTCGGCGACGCCACCACCTTCCAGCGCAACGCGCCGGTGGACGTCGTCGGACTCACCAGCCCTTGATCCCGCCGCCCGGGGGGCCCGGGCGGCGGGATCACCTGTCAGCTGGGACCCTGTGTCCGGGCCTTCTCAAGGTCGTCGAGCGCCGAGCGCAGCGACGCGATCCAGTCGGATTCGTGTTCCCCGACCAGGCGCACGCACCACGCCAACGCTTCCGCCCGTGACCGGGCCACGCCGGAATCGACGAGGGTGTCGAGGACCTGGCGCTCCGGTTGACGCAGCCGCGTCATGGCCGGCACTGCGAGGGTGGTGAACATCGCCACCCGGTCGTCCGCAGCCACCCCCCAGGAGACCTTGCGGCCGAACTTCGCCTCGGTCTCCTGAGCGATCCGCATGCGCGTCGGTCGGGTCTCCTCCCGGAACCGGGTGACTCGACCCTCCAGCATCTGGGCGCGGTCGACGTCGTCGGCGCTCTCGGGCAGCGAGATCGTGCCGATGATGGTGATCTCGTCGCGATCGATGGTGATGTCCGGTTCGTCGGTGAACCAATCCTCCGGCAGCCGGCCCGCGAGCCAGCCCGTCACTTCAGCGGCGGGCGCTTGCGGTGGTTCGGGCATCCGGCCTCGCTTTCCGGCCGGTCCCCAGTTGTGTCCATGTGGTCCCATGGTGACTCCTCATCCGCATTGATTACATGATTACATGTAATCAACAGGGTGGCGAGGGCATTCGACACCACGTTCGCCTCTGAGCGAACTCGTGGCGTCCGACCGCACTCGGACTATGCCCAGTCGGCCTACTGTGTCGGTCGCGAGGCGAGGCGGGCCAAGGCTTCACCGAAGCTCGGTACATCGTCGCTGGTTGGGGTCTTGCCATACATCCGGTTGAGGAACGGCACCGGCAGGCTTGGCGGCAGATCCGCCACACCGAGGTCCAGTTCGACGAAACATCCGGAATCGGCTTGCGCCGCCGCCTGCATCGCGGTGTCAAGTTCGGCGACTGTGCGAACCTTCGCTGCGTACCATCCGTCGCACCCCATCGCTGCTGGCACCTCGTGGTAGTTCCAGGCTGCCAGTTCGTTGTAGTCGTGACCTCGGATCGCGGTGTTTGAGACCAACTCCTCAACCCCGAAGCTGGCATTGTTCAACAGGAAGATGATCGGCTTGGCGCCGTACCGACCCATCACCCCGAGTTCGTTGCCGGTCAACTGATGCGATCCGTCCCCCGTCACCAACACCACGCGCCGGGATCGATCGGCCAGTGCCGCGCCGAGGGCGGCAGGGGTCGCCCAGCCGATCGACCCCCACAGCGGCTGATTGAGGAAGGTGACGCCGTCGGGCATCCGCATCTCGGTCAGTTTGAGGTTCGACAGCCCCGTCTCAGACACCACGATGTCGTTCGGCCGCAGGAACTGTGCCAGGCGTGGGTAGAAGGCGTCCGAGCTCACCCGATCGTCTGGCGCGCCCGACACATCCGCCGGCGCTGGCGCCGGGAGTCGAGGCGCGCTGAACGAGGGAGCGAGCTCGATGAGGGCCGTCAACGAGTCGGCCATGCTGACCGGTGACGCCTGGAAGTCGCCGATCCTGACGAAGTCCTCGCCGATGATCAGATGTTTCGCAGGGTCGATGTTCTGGGTCCACGCACCGGAGTTCTCGTCACTGAAGCAGACGTCGAAATCGATGACCAGATCGGCTGATTCGACGGCCTGTTTCACACCCGGGGCAGAGATGATGCCGACGTACATGCCCAGGAACTGGTCGTTGGCTTCAGAGGCGACCGCCTTGTCCATCGGGCCCGTCGCGTAGGCGACTCCGGAGGCCTGCGCGAATTCGGCGAACCTCGGGGTCAGGCCGTGCCGTGCGACGAGGTAGGGCGGTAGCGCCACGGCCGAGGTGGCAGCTCGCACGAGGTGCTCCATCTTCTGTTTCGCGACCCGCAACTGATCGGGGTTGCTCGTCGGTGCTGCGACCTCGGCGAGCGGCGTCCCGGTCACGGGCTGGCCCACCACAGGCATCTCGGCGTAGTCCTGCGGAACGCTGATATAGACGGGTTTGCGATGAGTCAGGCACGCCGCGATCATGCGCTCGGTCTCCGCGATGGCGTTTTCCGGCGTGAGCTCGCAGTGCGCAACGGTCGCCTTGCGGGAGGTCTCCCCGTTGAGCCCATAGTCCGCGTCGCGCAGCATGTGATGCAGGATTCGACGGTCACGGCGCAGTTGCGAACTCGGCAGTCCCACCAGCCAGAAGATGGGAACACTCTCCGCCAGGGCACCCATCACGCCATTGATGGCACTGAGCTCACCTGGGCCGAACGTGGTGCACAGCATCGAGGCACCGCGCACTCGTGCGTAACCGTCGGCCGCATAGGCAGCATTGAGTTCGTTCGCCGAACCGACCCACGTGACGTCGTCGCTGGCCTCGATCGCGTCATCCCAGCCGAAGGCGTAGTCGCCGGGAACACCGAAGACCTTGTCGATCCCGAGCGCGGCGAGGCGGGCGATCACGTACTCGGAGACGGTCGGGTTCTGCGACATATTCACTCATTCCTCAACGGTGATGATCGCTTGCGAGCATGACAACCTGCCGGCCATGACGCAATCCGACGGCTCGCTGGGGGTGTTCAGCCCTGCGGGAACAGTTTGCGCAGCACATCCGCCAGCGTGACGACCCCCAGCGTGCGATCGTCATCGGTCACAAGCGCGAGATGGTTTCGGGTCTGCCGCATGGCGGCCAGACTCTCATGCAGCAACGTGTCGGCCGGCAGGGTGAAGACCGGCCGGGCGAACTGCTCCGCCGGGGCGTCGTCGGGCTGGGCGAGCGTGTCGCGCACGTGCACCACACCCACGATTCGGTCGCCGTCGCTGAGCAGAATCCGCAGGTGGCCGCTGGCGCAGGTGGCATCGCGAACCTGCCCTGCCGTCGCGGTGTAGGGCACTTGTGTGGGCGGCACTCGTGAGGTGAGCAGGTCGCGCAGGGGGGTGGTCTGCATCTCCAAGGCAGCTTCGATCGGCGCGGCGTGACGTGGGTCGAGGGCGCCGACACTGATCGAGTGTTCGACCAGTTGCCGCAGGTCGTCGGGGTTCTGGCTGGTGGTCATGTTCTCCACCGGTTCCACCCCCACCCGGCGCACCAATGCGTTGGCCCACGCGTTCAGCGCCCGCAGCAGGGGCCGTGTGAGGAACATGAACCCCCGCATGGGGATCGACAGCATGGTCGCCGACCGTTCGGGGTGCGCGATCGCCCACGATTTGGGCGCCATCTCGCCGAGCACCAGGTGCAGGAACGTCACGATGAACAGGGCCAGGATGAACGCCGCGACATCTGCTGCCACCTCAGGCAGGCCCAGCGTCTGCAACGCCGGCGTGAGCCAGTGGTGCACGGCCGGTTTGGTGATGGCACCCAGGGCCAGGGTGCACACAGTGATGCCCAACTGGGAACCTGCCAACAGCAACGTGAGTTCAGACGAGTTACGCAGCGCCGCCCGAGCCGACCGACTCGTGGCCGCAGCATCTTCGAGTCGGTGGCGTTTGGCCGCGATCAGCGCGAATTCCACGGCCACGAACACGCCGCTCAACGCCACGATCAGAATCGTGACCGGCACGATCACCAGTGGGGAGTCGGTCATGGCCGGTCCCCGTCGTCATCGTCGGTGGCGGGTTCCGTCGGAGCGGCCGACATGGTCAGACGCACCATGGCCGGCACATACTGAGCGACGTCGAGCACCTCTGCGTGCAGCACCGTCGGCGGCACGGGTTCGTCCTCCACCAGCAGCGCCGGGTCTGGGGGGAGGGTGATGTCTACCATGGTGCCGACCGTCGGGAGGGCCCCGTGTTGGGCGATCACCAGTCCCGCGATGGTCTCGTAGTCACCGACCGGCAGGTCGACGTCCAGGGTGCGTTCAGCTTCGTCCACGTGCACATCACCGGCCATCAACCACACCCCCTCAGCCTGCACCGCGGGCTCGAGTGGTCCCACCGGGTCGTGTTCGTCGGAGATTTCGCCCACCAACTCCTCTGCCAGGTCCTCCAGCGTGATCACCCCGGCGAAACCGCCGTATTCATCCACCACGCAGGCCAACTGGTTGCGCGACGCGGTCAACTCGCGCAGAGCATCGGGCAGTCGCATGAGGTTGGACAGCACCAACGGCTGGCGCACCAGGGCCGTCACCGGCGCGTGCCGCGGCAGGTCCGTCGTGAGCAGATCGGCCAGCCGGACCACCCCGACGATCGCCTCTGGTTCGTCGTCGGTGAGCACCGGATACCGCGAGTGCCCGCGCGACATGAGGTCTCGCACCTCGCCGACGGTGTCGGTGTCGGAGACCGTGGCCACCCGGGACCGGGGGATCATCGCGTGTTCGACGTCCTGGGTGGGGAAGTCCAGGATGCGGTCGATCATCTTCGAGAGTTCCTCTGGCAGGGCGCCGGTGTCGCGCGAGTCCGCGACGATGTGCTCCAGGTCCCGCGCCGAGGCGGCGTGTTCGACATCGTGCACGGGTTCGATGCCCAGCAGGCGGAGCACGAGGTTGGCGGACCGGTCGAAGATCCAGATCAGCCAGCCGAACAGGCTCAGGTAGACCGTCGTGGAGTCGGCCAGGCGCAGGGCAACCGGGTCGGGCACGGCGATTGCGAGGTTCTTCGGGAACAACTCCCCGAACAGCATCTGGATCACCGTGGAGAACAACAGGGCGACGATCGCCCCGATCGCCATGGCAACGCCGGTGGGCACCCCGATTCCGTCGGAAAGCGTGCCGACTGAGCGGCCGATGAGCGGCTCGGCGACGTAGCCCACCAACAGCCCCGTAACGGTGATGCCGAGTTGTGCACCCGAGAGCATGAAGGAGGTGCGCCGGGTGACCGCCAACGCACGCATGGCGGCGGGGTCGCCGGCCTCGGACAGGGCTCGCAGCCGGGACCGGTCGACCGCCATGTAGGCGAACTCCTGGGCGACGAAGTAGCCCGTGGCGACGGTGATACCGGCCACGACGACGATTCCCCCGAGCAACGTAAGGATGGCGGACATCACGGGCGACCCGAGTGTGGTGAATTGGCGGTGGATCTATCGTCGTCCATGGCTCGGCTTATTGTGCCAGAGCGCACGTGGGGCGCCAACCGGTGCACGATCATGGGCAGTTCCCGCCCGGGTGGTCGTGGCTGTGGGCAGTTCCCGCCGGGGTGGACGTGGCTGTGGGCAGTTCCCGCCGGATTTGGCGGGAACTGCCCACAGGTGGTGCTGGTGTGGCGGGCTGTGCCCGGTCCAGCGGTCAGGTCTGCCGCAGGACCACGGGCCCCAGCCGGCGGACTGGTAGTAGTTGTAGGCCACCTGGTCCTGGGCCCAGGCCGGGGCCTGGTCCGGGGTCGCGGCGTAGGCGCCGCCGCCATTGGCCAGCCAC
>JAUPKO010000949.1 GCA_030837395.1 Actinomycetota bacterium
CGGCGCAAGGCCATGGTCAGAATTGGCCCACAGTCTTGGTGATCAGACTCGCGACGAGGGGCACGACACCCATCAGCAGGAAGGCGGGCAGGAAGCACAGTCCCAAGGGGCCCACGGCCTTGACGGCCACAGCCTGGGCCATGGCCTCGACCCGCGCCCGTCGGATGTCCCGCAACTCGCCGGCGCACGCGCTCAGGGCATCAGCCATGGGCGCCCCGGAGTCGAGCGATCGGATCACAGTGCGGGCGATCGGAGCGGTGGCCTCGTGGGCGGACAGTGCAGCCCAGGCCTCCGGTGGCGGTGCCCCCATGGCCATCAGGCCTGCGGCCGCGGCGAGTAACTCGTCGGCGGGCGAGCCGATCGCCTGCGCGACCTCCAACGTGGCCCGCTCCAGGCTGGCGCCGGAGGCGACGCACGCGGCCAGCATGTCGGCGGCGTCGGGTGCCTGACCGGCCAGTTCCTCGGTCAATTCGGCGGCGCCGCCATCGTCGAGGTGCTGCAGGACGCGAAAGCAGACGGCCGCCGCCAGCATCCCGGCGACCACTCCCGGGACGCCGCCGACGAACACCCACAAGGCCACCCCCAGCGCGCCGCTGGCCAGGTACGGCAAGCGTTGCCCCCCGGCTGGGGTGGGATGATCCCTGTCGGAGGGTGCGGCCGCCAGCCGCCAGGTGGGTGGCGACCCCATCGCCAGGACGATCGCACAGGCAAGCAGCAGCGCCGCGACCGCGCTCATAGGTGCTTCTCCACCTGGCCGACCAGCCGGCGTACCCACAGCACCCCCACAACCTCCAAAGTCAGCCCCACAATTAGCACACCCCACCCGGCCGGTGTCCCGAGCAGCCAGGCGAACGGCGATCCGCCGATCCCGCTGCCCAGGACCAGCCCGATCAGCGGCAACAGCGCCAACACCCGGGCGGTAGCTTTGGGGCCGGCCATCTGGGAGGCCAGGTCACGGCGCAGTCGTTCGCGTTGCAGTGCCGCCGCCCCGAGTCGATAGGCAGCGTCCGACAGGCCCGCACCGGAACCGGCCGAGACCTGCCAGACAGCGGCGAGGGCGGCCAGCACCGCGAGGTCGAACTCCTGGGCATCGGTGCGCAGGGCCGCCGGCACATCGCCGCCGACCCGGACCGCGCCGACGGATCGGACCATGAAGTCGCGGTCCGCACCCGCCCGCCGCAGGGCGACGTCGAGCGGCAGTCCCGTGGACAACTCCGCAGACAGGGCCAGGACAACATCCGCCGCGGCCCGGCGGCGGGCGGCTGCCTTCGATCCGCGCCGCCAGGAGCCCCGCACCCGGCTCAGAGCCTCCTGCCCAAGGCGTTGCCACCACGGCTGCCAGCGATCATCACGCAGCCGCGCTCGCGCCGGGGGTTGCCAGACGGTGGCCGCGAGCACGATCATCATCAGTCCGAGAGTCATCACGGAACGGCCGCCAGTCGGTCCCGCAGCCACGGCGCGCCGGGACCGTCCGTCACGCCCCCGCGGGCGAACACGAGCGCGGGCACAGCACGGACCAGGTGGTCGTCCTGGGCGAGCAGGATGCACACCTCACGCACGCCTCGCTGACCGTCGGCATCCCGGCCGACGTGGATGACCGCGTCGAGTCCGGCCGCGACCTGTGCATGCAGTGCCGCGCGCGGTAGGCCGGCTGCCAACGCGAGCGCCTCCAGCCGGGCGGGTACGTCCGCTGCTGAGTTGGCGTGCAGGGTGCCACACCCGCCCTCGTGGCCGGTGTTGAGGGCTGCCAAGAGATCCACGACTTCGGCCCCTCTGACCTCGCCGAGCACAAGTCGGTCCGGCCTCATCCGCAGGGCCTGGCGCACCAAGTCCCGCAGAGTCACGGCACCGATGCCCTCGACGTTCGCGGGCCGGGACTCCAGCCGCACCACGTGCGGGTGCCGGGGTTCCAGTTCGCTGGAGTCCTCCACCACCAACACGCGATCCTGCTGCGGCACCACCGAAAGCATCGTTGCTAACAAGGTCGTCTTTCCCGCCCCAGTGCCACCCGACACCAGGAAGGCCAGCCGCCCCTGCACGATCCGCCGTAGCCAGTGCGCGCCGTCGTCGGGCAGCGAACCGCCCGCCACGAGGTCATCGAGGCTGAAGCCCCGTTTGCGGGGCACGCGAATCGAGATGCAGGTGCCCCGCGGCGCGATGGGCGGAATGACCGCGTGCAGCCGGGAGCCGTCGGGCAGCCGAGCGTCAACATAGGGCGAGGCATCGTCGAGGCGGCGCCCGGCCAGCGCCGCCAACCGCTGCGCCAACCGTCGCACCGCAACCTCGTCGGCCAAGCGCACGTCCGTCGCCTGCAATCCGTGACCGCGATCGACCCAGATCGACCGTGGACCGTTGACAAGCACATCCGAGACAGCCTCGTCGTGCAGCAGCGGTTCCAGCGGTCCGGCGCCGGCCAACTCCGAGCGCAACGTGGCCACCAGCGCCATCAACGTGGCGTCGCCGAGCACGAGGCCCTCATCACGCAGGGCCTCGGCCACCTTGGCCGGAGTGGGTTCCGC
>JAUPKO010000950.1 GCA_030837395.1 Actinomycetota bacterium
CGAATTAAGTTCGACGAAGGGCGACCGGAGTTCAGACGTGAGCTCTACCGACCTCCTGGCGATGATCTGCTCGACCTCTTCGCGGCCGGTGTTGATCTTGAACAGGGTGATCAGAGAGCTGATCTCGTTCTGTGCCGCCTCGGAGAGTTCGTCACGAGGCACGTCGACGGCCAGCCACTCGACAGGTCGCCAGTGGCGGTGGATGTCAGCTTCCGGCTGGAACTGGTAGGCGCCGTTGACCCTGCCGATGTTGAGCGTTCGCTTGTTGCGGTTCGGGGAGACGATGACGTCGCCGACCTTGATCTCGTGGACGAAGCGGTACAGCGTGCCGGCCGAGCCGGCGATCGACTTCTGCTCGACCGCAGGCATGGTCTCGGCGAGGCGCTGCTTGAACGCGTCCCGCGAAGCTGACAGCTGCGAGAGATCGCCAGTGTCGTCCCAACCAATGCGGACGGCGCCGTCAGCGACGGGGTTGATGTCGGCCTGGTCGTTGTGAATGCCCCACATCGTGTGGTCGGTCGGGCCGGTGCTCATCGGTCACATCCTTCGGGTTCAAACATCGTCCCAATGCTCTCAGCAAAGGGCGACAAGGTCGCCCTAAATCAGATCCCGTGCTTACGGGCATTCAAATTGAGGTCTCAAATTCGATGGGTTCCTGAGAATCAGACAACCCGCCGACCGGTGCCACCGGTCCAGGCCGAACACCCCGGCCCGTTGTCTTGAAAACCCGTCTCGTAACTAGTATTCTTAAAACCCGGATCTTCACGGGATTATGAGAAGGGGCAGCCATGGCGTTGATCGGCTACGCGCGGGTGTCGACCGCCGAGCAGAACATGGCGCTTCAACTCGAGGCGTTGCGAAAAGCCGGAGTAGACCGGGTGTTCCGCGATCAGGGCGTCTCGGGTTCGAAGTCGGCCAGGCCAGGACTCGACTCGTGTCTCGACCACCTACGCAAAGGGGATGTGCTCACCGTCTGGAAGCTCGACCGACTCGGGCGAAATACGCAACACGTCCTGACAGTCGTCGACGACCTCATGTCGCGAGGCATCGGCTTCCGCAGCATCACCGAGGGCCTTCACACGGAGGGCGCAATGGGCAAGGCGATGCTGACCATCATGGCGGCTTTCGCCCAACTCGAACGCGACACCATGATCGAGCGCACCCGTGCCGGACTGGCCGCTGCCGCAGCCAACGGGCGAAAGGGAGGACGTCCGCGCAAGATCGACGATGCCGATGCAGCCAAGGCGCGCAAACTCAGAGATAAGGGCATCGCAGCCGTTGACATCGGCAAAATGCTCGGCGTCTCCCGAGCTACCGTGTACCGCTACTTGGCGGACGGCGTGTCGGCTCCTGTCTGAGGCTCAGCAAGCTACACATGGGTCACCAACAAGGTCCGACTCGCAAACCGCCTTGGTAGACGCAACCTGGGCTAGCGAATCGGGGCAGCCGAGGGGTGCGCCCAGCTACCGTGGCCCTGTGGGGGTGTCACCTGAGCTAGAAGCAGACCACCTATCGCCCGGCCAGCGTTCAACGATTCGTCGCGCTGTTCAGGATGCGATCGACGCGCACGGCGAAGAGTGGGCAGTGCGCAACACCTGCGCTGAGCTCGAAGAAAAGTACGGCATCTCCTACGAAACCATCGACTACCTGCTTCACGACGAACTGCCGGATGTGCTGCCCGAGGAGCTGCTGACGTCGGGGCAGAGGAATCGAATCCGACGAGAGTTCAGCGCAGCGATGTCGATCGCGGACGTTAACCAGAGAAGCCGCGCAGTCGCCGAGATGGTCAGGCGGTCCGCAGATTTCTTCGGCGTCTCGGAAGACACCATCCGCGCTGTTGTCGGTGTCGACGGCGATACTGTTCGGCCAACGCCATTACCCGGAGGATCACCTGTGCTTGTAGCTGCCCCGTCCCTGCCCGAGGCCGGCCAGGTTGTCGAGGTTCGTGGCTCGACGTGGGCGGTCGCCAACGTCCAGGCCCAGGGTCTACCACTCAGTCCCGCTGACGATGCAGCCGCGAAGCTCAACCACGTCGTCGACCTGCAGTCACTCGACGAGGACCGCCTCGGCGAGCAGCTGTCGGTGATTTGGGAGCTTGAGGTCGGCAAGACCGTCACTCCACCGCAGGGGTTGCCCGAGCACATCAACCCAGAGGGCTTTGACGATCCCGTCACCTTGGCGGGCTTCATCGACGCGATGCGTTGGGGGGCGGTCACCTCGGCAGACCCCAACCGGTACCAGGCGCCGTTCTGGTCGGGAGTCGCCGTCGAGGCGTACCAACTCGAACCATTAAGGCGTGCGTTGACCAGCCCCCGGACCAACCTCCTGCTGGCTGACGACGTCGGATTGGGCAAGACCATCGAAGCGGGCCTGGTGGTGCAGGAACTGTTCTTACGCCATCGTGCCCGCACTGCGGTGATCGTGTGCCCGCCGAGCTTGGCGCTGAAATGGCAAGACGAGATGCGGGATAAGTTCGGCCTGCAGTTCGTCATCGTCAACAGCGAGCTAATGGCCGAGGTGCGCCGAACCCACGGCCTGCACGCCAACCCCTTCCAGCTGTACCCGCGGGTGATCGTCTCCATGGCTTGGCTACCTCAGGTGCGCTGCCAGCGCTTGCTACGCGACGTCTACGCACAGGCCAAGAACCCCAAGCTGGGCAAGCGGTTCGCCTTCGACTTGCTCATCGTCGACGAAGCCCACCACGTCGCCCCGTCGAGTCCCTCGACCATCGCCGGCGGGCGTGGCTATTCGGTCGACACCCAGCGGACCGTGGCGGTGCGCCAGCTCGCCGACACGTGCGAGCATCGCCTGTTCCTGAGCGCCACACCGCACAACGGCTACCCGGAATCGTTCACCGCGCTGATGGAGATGATCGACCCTCGCCGGTTTTCCCGCGGCGCGCTGTTAGACGCCGCCGCGCTCAAGGACGTGACCGTCCGCCGCCTCAAGCGCGACCTCAAGGGCAAGGGGTTCAAAGACCGGCAGGTCAACACCCTCGACTTCACCCCTGAGGACAGCGAACAAGAGATGTTCTCTCTGCTCGATGAGGTCGTCACCCGCAGCGCCAAGCAGAACGGCACCAAACCGGGCGGCGACATCGTGACCATGCTGCTCAAGAAGCGGTTCCTGTCCAGCCCGTTCGCCTTCGGGATGACGATCAGCCACTACCGCGACGCGCGGGCCGGGCGTGGATTGCGTGCAGACGACTACGACGACATCTTCGGCGAAGGCCAGGCCGACGAAGAAGAAGGCCTGTGGGAGCACGACGAGGCTGAGCGGCTGCGTGAGTCCAAAGTGTCCGACCCGCTCAGCGCCGCCGAACCCGGGCAGCTGGAGAAACTCGCCGACTGGGGGTTGAGCCATGAAAGCCGACCCGACTCGCGCCTGGAGCGGCTGCTCACGTTCCTGGATGCGGTGTGCCGGCCGGGCGGCAGCCACTGGTCCAACGAGCGGGTGGTGGTGTTCACCGAGTACGCCCACACCCTGGGCTGGCTGCAGCGGGTACTGAGCCAGCGCGGCTACGCCGACCGGTTGGCCGTCATCGAAGGTGCGACACCCCCCGAGGACCGGGAGTACATCCGGTCGCAGTTCACTGCCGACCCGACCGAGGAGCCGGTGCGGGTGCTGCTGGCCACCGATGCCGCCGGCGAAGGCATCGATCTGCAAAACCACTGCCACCGGCTGGTGAACTTCGACATTCCGTTCAACCCGTCCCGGCTCGAACAGCGCATCGGCCGCATCGACCGCTACGGGCAGACCGAAACACCCGAGGTGTTTCACTTCGTGCCCGACGACAAGTCCTCCACCTACGCCGCCGACGCGAACTTCATGGCCCGCATCGCCAAGAAAATCGCCCAGGTCGAGGTGGATCTTGGTTCGGCCAACCAGGTGATCGGTGACGAGATCCAGGAGCACTTCGCCCGCCGCGCACCGGCCAAACGCAAAGCCAAGGGGCTCGACGGCAACAAGGTTATTCAGGAAGCCTTAGCCGGCGGCATCGAACTCAACGCGCGGCTCACCGAGCTCGAACGCGGCTACGACGCATCGCGGGCTGATCTGCACCTGGAACCGCAGAACCTGCGTCGCGTCGTCGACACCGCACTGAGGATCAACCATCAGCTTCCATTGGAGCCGGTCGGCGATGCTGACACCGACGCCGAGGTGTTCGAGATGCCTGCGTTGAGTCCGGCATGGCAGGACACCCTCAACGGTTTGGCAACCCGACTGAAACCTGAAGTACTGCGCCCGATTACGTTCGACCCGACCGCCGCTGAAGGACGCGCCGATCTGGTGTACGTCCACCTCGGACATCCGATCGTGCAGAAAGCGCAACGGCTGCTGCGCCGCTCGCTGTGGAGTGTGGATTCCACCTTGAACCGGGTTACTGCGGTGGTGATCGACGATACGGCGGAGTCGTTCGTGGCCGCCGTGACCCGCATGGTGCTCGTCGGTCGCGGCGGGGTGCGGTTGCACGAGGAGGTGTTCCTAGTCGGTGTGCGGCTGAAGGGCCGGCGCGCGATGGCCGAGGAGAAAGCCGAACACGCCCTTGACCATGCCCTCGACGGGGAACGGCTGACCCTGGCCAGTCGCCGAGTCCGCGAAGACTTATGCGACATCTGGAACGCCCCGGATGCGCCGCTGCGGGCACGACTGGAGGAGTCCATGCACGCCCGCGCCGACCGCCGGCACACCCGCGTACTGGAGCAACTCGACAAACGCCGGGCCTCCGATATCCAACGGGCCCGCGATATCTTCGCCGCATTCCGGGCGAACCTGGGCGAATCACTGGATCTGTTGCGCAGCAGGGAAGCCGAAGCCCAAGCCATGCTCTGGGCCGACGACCAGCAGAAGCAGTGGCGCCGCGACATCGACTCGATGCAGCGTCGTCTCGACGAACTCGACGACGAGGAGGCCCGCGAGATCACCGCGATCACCGACCGCTACGCCGATGTCAAACCCCACACCACCGCCGCCGCGGTGGTCTTCGCTCTCACTCCCGAGGACGCGAAAGGAGGGCTGCGTTGATGGCTCCACGCACATTTCGACAGCGTTCGACGCCCAATGTCTCCGAGCTTCACCGCGCGTGGCTCGAGCTCGTCGACACAGACGGCCCGTTCCTAGCCATCGCACCACTCAAACGGGTATGGCCCCAGGGCATGCCAGCCTTGGACGACACCCGCAAAGAAGCGCTGCTGTATGCCCGCAAGGACTTCGAAGCCGCATGGGAGGCGGCAGACCGAGCCACCGGCGACGACGGCACGGCCGATGACGCGTACCGCACCGCCCGCGACAAATGGGTCGAAACCGTCCTGCGCGACGTCGCCGGCTGGGCCGAATCCCTGTCATGGGGACCCGTCGCCGGCATCACGGCTCAATCACCCAACCGTGCGGTCACCGTCGGCGCGCAGGCAGCCCTGCAAGACCCCGACGGCAATATCGGCGCCCTGGTGTCGGTGATCGACTCGGTCGACTCGCTGCGCCAAGTCCCCTCCGACCTGTGGGCGGCCACCCCGATCGACCGGATGGAAGCGCTGCTGCGCGGCAACGACATTCCCATAGGCATCGTCACCGACGGACGGTGGTGGGCACTGGTGTGCGCACGTTCCGCCGCGATGACCGCCTCCGGAGTCGTCGATGCGCTGACCTGGGTGGAGGAACCCCGCACCCGCGATGCCTTCCTTGGGCTGATCTCGCGCCAACACATCATCGGCGGCGATGTCGACGAGCGGCTGCCCGTCCTATTCGAGGAATCCGTGGCCGCCGCCGAGGAGATCACCGAAGCCCTGGGCGCGCAGGTACGCCGCGCGGTCGAACTGCTCATCCAGTCATTCTCCGAATCCGCCCGGGACGCTCAGCGACGCGGCGAGCCCGATCCGCTACCTGCCGAGACCCACCAGAGCTATGAAGCCGCGGTGACGATCATGATGAGGATTGTCTTCCTGCTCTTCGCCGAAGAACGCGGCCTACTGCCATCGGGGGAGTTGTTCGAGCAGGGGTACGGCATCTCCCACGAACTGGATCGGCTGCAAGCACGCGAAGCCGAGGAAAGCGAAGACGCCCTCGATGCCACCTCGCTGACCTGGCATCGGCTACTGGCGACGAGTCAGGCGCTCTACGGCGGTGCGTCCTTTGAGAACATGCGGGTACCCGCCTACGGCGGGTCCCTGTTCGACTCTGCCCGCTTCCCGTTCCTGACCGCACTCACCGCGCACGGAACTCTGGCCATCACTGTCTCAGACCGGGTGATGCTGCACGCCCTGCGCTCGGTGCAGCAGGCCATCCTCAAAGGCGGCGAGGCGCGGCGAATCTCATTCCGCGACATCGACGTCGAACAAATCGGTTACATCTACGAAGGCCTGCTCGGCTACACCGCTATCACGGTGACGGAGACCCATCTCGGCTTGCAAGGAGCTCGTGGGGAGGAACCCGAGATCGCGCTATCCGAACTGGAACGGCTCGCCGCGACCAGAACCACCCCGATGAAGCTGGCCGAGGCGATCCGCGCGCACATCGAGGATGACCAGCCTTCTGCCAAACCCCAATCTGTGGCGGCGATCTCTAAGAACGTTGGCGCGAACCCAGACCCGAGCGTGGTGAGCGGGCTGGCCCAGGCGGTCGGCGACGACACCGCGTTACGTGAACGCGTGCTGCCCTGGCTGGGCATCATGCGCCTGGACCTCCGGGGGCGCGCGTTCGTGATACTCGACGGCGGGCTGATGGTCAAGGAAACGCCGTCACGCAAGAACGCGGGAGCGCACTACACTCCTAAATCGCTAGCCCGAGAAGTCGTCCTGCACGCCCTGCAACCGCTCTGTTATGCGCCTGGCCCCCATCAGACTGCCGAGGAATCACAGTGGAAACTCAAGGGCTCCGACGACCTGCTTAGCCTGAAAGTCGCTGACATTGCCTGTGGCTCAGGAGCATTCCTAGTCTCCGCCGCAAGCTATCTCGCCGACCGGATAGTCGAAGCGTGGACCGCTGAAGACCCTGTCAACGCCCAACGCAGCGACCTGCACCGACGCGCCATCCGCGAAGTGGTCGCCAACTGCCTCTACGGCGCCGACATCAACGACATGGCCGTCGAAATGTGCAAACTCTCGCTGTGGCTGGTGTCGCTGGACGGAGATCGGAAGAGC
>JAUPKO010000951.1 GCA_030837395.1 Actinomycetota bacterium
GGCTGCTCCGTGGAGTGGGTGGGCGCCCTGCCCGTGGCCGCCATTGCTGCCAGCCAGGTCGCGTAGCGAGTCTCGATGCCGATTCGCCGGCGGGTCGACAGCAGGGAGAAGTGCAGGGCGTGGGCTAGTTCGTGAGCGAGCAGCGCGGGATCAGTCGGTCGGCCATCAGGGTTCAGATTGCCACGCTGCAACCGGATGCGGGGGCGGCCTGAGCGCGGCGCCGCCGGCTCCACGTAGGGCAGCCGCGCAGGTGAACGGTCCGGGTGCACGATGTCGATGACCGGCGTTCGGATGCCCATCCCGGGCCACACCGTGGACAGTGGCCAGGCAGGGTCGGGGGCAGCGCGAAACGGCGGGAACTCGCGCAGCCCACGGTCGTAGACGTCAACGGCCGCCACCGCCAACGCGACACCGGTCGACCCCGGCAGTCCGGCGATGTCGCGTTCGTCACCGTCGCGCAGCAGCATCGACGGTGTGGCTGTCGGCGGTTTGACTGCATGCGCAACGCTGGTACGGGCCAGTACCTGCACCACGGCGCTGCCGTCCGCCCCCGGCAGCTGGGCGATGCCGTCATCATCGGTGATGCTCAGGCTGGCGGCGCCACCGGCGCTTCCGGGCCTGTGCCTCAGCATCGTCCGGCGAAGCGGCCGATCACCCATGAGTAGCCGGATTCCGATGGTCATGGCCACAGGTGATCACATAGTGGGTCTGTGCGGCCAGTCGGGGCCGCCGCTAGTCTTCGGGCCATGCCAGAAGTCCCGCCGGAACCGACGAACGCGTCCGATTCCCCACCGGCGCGTGTGTGGCTGTGGGGCGTCGCCCCGGGCTGGATCGGCAGTTTCCTGGCCTTCGTGGTGATCTACCTCGGTGTCAATCTGTTGTACGGCCTGAGCACCGCGAAGCCGGCTGTGCCACAGATCGACGCTCCCGATCACGCGGTGGTCTACCTCAATCCGATCTCCATCACCCCCGCCGAGGACCGGATCAAGGTGAACCTCCTGGTCGATCCGCCGGACCGGCTGATCAGCAATGGAGCTCTCAACGAGGAGTTGAGCATCCGCCTGCCCACGGTGCCCAAGACCATCACTTTCGCGGCCGGCAGCAAGACCTGGGGCGCGGACTTCGATGTCATCGCCAGTGACGGGTCCTACGAGAAGTACCCCGTGGATCGCTACGAAGACGCCATCGTCCTCACTGCGACCACCGGCTCGAACGGTGAGGAACTGTCCGTGGCCAGCGACGTGGTGATCTGGGGGAAGTTCCCCGGGTGGCGGGTGTTCCCCACGACCAGCCGTGAACCGTAGCCCGAGGGCTGGTTGACCCCCGAGGAGCGAGCCACAGTGCCGCCGGACTACTCGATCGCGGTCGTGAAGCTGGCCCGCAACGGATCAACCATGACAATCGTGGTGCTGTGGCTCACCGCCATGGTTGTGCTCACAGGGCTCGCGCTGGTGGTGGCGCGGGCGGTGGCCACCAGGAGGCGCCGCATTGAAGCCACCATGGCCAGTTGGTTCGCGGCCCTGCTCTTCGCCATGGTGCCGCTGCGCACCAACCTGCCCGGAGCACCACCGATCGGGGTCTGGATCGACTTCCTCGTGTTCCTCTGGGTAATCCTCGGTTTGATGGTGGCCCTCGCCGTGTTCATTGGATCATGGCTTCGGTACTCCCGCCCCCCTGACTGAACAGCCAGCCGCCAAAAGTTCTCATGACCAGCGAAGACTCACCCGATTGCGCCCAAGTGTACTCAAGGTTCGACAGGCGATGACCGAACCACCTCGCGAAACCCGGTGAGACACGGCAACCGCCGCACGGACCGGGGCAATCTTGTGGAGGTGTCGTTCCCATGTCCATCCTCAGCCGAGCCGTCGCGGGGGTCGGTCTGTGTGCTCTTGCACTGGTAGCCGGCTCCACGTCGGCTTCCGCCAACTACCCGTACCCCCCAGGTGCCCCAGAGGGCATCAGGCCGATGGTGACCGACGTCGCTCCGTCGTCGTGTGCCACCTGGGCACCGGCTGGCACGGTGCTGTCGGGGGTCGACATGAACGCGCTGTGCAAGCGTGCGTCGGCCGCTGCGCCGACCGTGGCGGCCGCAGCGGCGATTCGCTTCGGCTTCAGCAAGTTGGGAACGCCCTACAGCCAGAACTACACCTTGCGGGCCACGACGTACTTCGACTGCTCAAGTTTCGTGGGACGAGCGCTGAACGCGGGGGGCGCCAAGATTCGCAAGTCCGACGGTTCCTTCGTCGACGTCTTCCCGTACTTCGGCTGGACCGGTGCCTACGTCAGGGGTGGCTACAACATCGGTTACCGAGACACGAACATGCTGCGGCTGTACTCGAAGTCCGAACTGCGCCCGGGTGACATCATGATCCAGTTCGACGGGGTCGACCCGGCGAACTCTGCGGGCAACGGGGGGCACGCCATGATGTACCTGGGGGAGGGTTTGGCCCTTCAGTCCGGCACCGCACCGGACGGTTACAGCAAGGTCAGTGTGGTGCGGCACGTCAACGGTTTCAGCAACGAATGGTACTTCCGCTACGTGCAGGTGTCGGCCGGCGGAAACGTGACGCCTGCCCCGACCCCGACGCCCACGCCGACGCCGACGCCGACCCCGAAGCCGACCCCCACGCCCACGCCGACCCCCACTCCCACGCCGAAACCACCGCTCGCCGCCGGTGCCGTCGCCGTGTTGAAGGTCAGCACCGCCAACTCCACAGTGATCGGCACCATCGGAGTCACCAATGCCACCGGCGCCGGCAGCATCACCGCCTTCCCATGTGCGCAGGGCCGACCCGCCAC
>JAUPKO010000952.1 GCA_030837395.1 Actinomycetota bacterium
CCCGAGTTCTTCCTCCAGCTGGCGCAGTGAGCGAAGACTGTCGACGAGGCAGAGGGTTTCCCAGTCCTCGTGTATCGGGTTCTTGGTAAGCAGGCCGGAGTACGCGGCGTCGCCGTCGACGGCCCGGCGCAGGCCCTCGACCACGGCGGCGGCGTAGGTCAGCGGCTTGAGCCTGGCGCGCTCGGTGCGGGTAACGGGCTCCTGCAGGGCCCAGACAGCGTGCGCGTGCCCGTTGGCCGGGTTCTCCACGATCGCTGTCGGAAGCGGGTGGTTTCCCTGGGCTGAGAGCGCGCGGAGCGCGGAGTCTGGGTGGTCGATGTCGACCACCAGGAGGTTGCTCAGCGCTTGGGGGTTCGTCTCGACGTAGCGATGGCCCAGGGCTTTGCCTCGGGCCATCCGGTAGACGCCGTGCACGAAGTCATCACTAGCGAGCGGGTAGACAGGGAGCCATAGTTGATCCCACTGCTCAGCATCGGCCACAAGCCGCAGCCTGGCGTAACGATCACCCAAAACTCGGCATTCGGACTGTTCGGCGTGTTTCGGATACGAACTCACCCAAGTCAGATGGTTCTGGCTCCCGCGCCGTTTCGGATACGAAACCACCCAAGTCCGCGTTTCGGGTAGGTCTTCGAACCAAGTGAGTCTGTTTCTGCGGTGCTGCGGGAGCTGGTTCTTGGATTGAGTGCGAGCGGAGCGAGCGCCTTTACGTCCCTCGTCCTGGCCGCTGCTACCGACTAGCTAAATCCCTGACTAACCCTCTACGGCCTTTACCACTGAACAGAACCCCGCACGGCCTGACGGGGTCTTGCTGCCTAGCTGGGCACCTGAGCCACTAGGACCCGCTTTCAAGTTTTCCGCTAGCCACGTGCCTCCGACTTCCGCCGCTACGCGCCGGGAAACCCAAGGCACGTGGCCGGGCCTTCACGACGGGCACCGTGGATTTGTGGACGGGGCCCAGGTTTGGCAGTTGGGCGTACGGCTCGCAGATCAGGCCCCGACCACAAGCCCCACAGTGCCGAACCCACCCATCCGCCAGTACCCCAGACCTAAAACCTTTAAAGACCCGTTATCCACACTCACCATTTCCCCTCAAACTTCCACCCAGACCGCCTAACGCTCGACATCAAACGCACAGACATAAGATCAAAAACAGCAAACCATTTGACCGCAAGCGCTAAGGTATCGTTGATACTGCGGGGCAACTACGGAAGCGCGACGAGGGGCGGTGGATCGGTTGGCTGGGAATGTGACGCCGATCCGCGCCGGGGGCCAGGTGGCTTACCGGCTGGCTGGCGATCCCGAGCTGGAGAACGATCAGGTTGCGTACCGGCTGGGTGAGCAGACGGATGCCCGGCAGGTGTTCTGGATCGGTGATGGCGCGACGGCGCAGGCGGTGGGCGTGACTCCTGGGGAGGCTGTCACGGGGGCTGATGTGGCGCGGGTCTACGCCTTGATGGATGGGGTGAATCCGGTCACCGGTGAGGTTCTGGTGGCTCCGAAGGTGGCGGTTGCGGAGTCGGCGAAGCTGCCTGCAGTTCCTGCATATGACGCGATTGTGTGGGCCGCAGCCGAGCGCGGCATGGCTGCTGAGGACCTGTTTTACACGGCTCGGGACCGCAAAGACTGGGCCGCTTTTGCCCGCCAGGTGCAGGCCCAAGGCGACACGTACCGGGTGCCGGTGGAGCGGATCGAGGCGCTAGCAGAGGCTGCCAGGGTGCCGGTCGAGTCCGGTTACGGGCGCAAGCAGTGGGGTGATGCGGTCGCATCTAAGGGTCAGCGGGTGGCAATTGGGATCAAGGGCTACGACGTCGGGCTGACGTTGACGAAGGGCGCGAGCCTGGGGCTGGTGATGGCGGACGAGCCCCAGCGGGAGCAGCTCGCGGCGATCGCCCGGCAATGCGCGCACGACACGTACCGGGAGCTGGGCGAGCGCGTCGCTTATGGGGCGAAAGGCCATCACGGCGGCGGGCAGTCTGCTGCGCGCATCGAAGGGACCGGGTTCGCGGGAACGGCGACGATGGAGGTCACGAGCCGGGCCGGTGATCCTCACGTCCATTTCCACGCGATGATCGCGAATCTGACGATCTGCGAGGACGGCAAGGCCCGCACGATCGGGTCCGGTGGCCGCGACGTCCTGGCGCATGGGGCGTGGGCGTCGGAGCGGTTCCGTATGAAATACCGGGAGGCGACCGCCGCCGCCGGTCTGGCCGAGTGGGGCTGGAACGAGGCCACGGGCGAATATGACCAGCTGGGCATCTCCGCTGATGCCCGCGCTTTGGCGTCCAAACGGCACGCCCAGATTGCGGCTGAGAAGCAAATCTTCGGCCCGGACGCGGGGAAAGCGATCGACGCGATGTCTGAGCGGATCACCCGTGAAGCCAAAGGCGAAGTCACGGAGACTCTGGCGCAGGTTGCGGCCCGGTTCGCCGTTTAGCTCGGGGAGAAAAACCTCGAGCTCAGAGGCGACTCCGGTCTAGTGGGCGACAGTGTGTCCGAGTGGTACTTGGATGACTTGATTGTCTATTTGGACGCGAA
>JAUPKO010000953.1 GCA_030837395.1 Actinomycetota bacterium
GACACGGTCTTTTCCTCGAGTCGTGTCAGTCCATAGGAGTTCACGGTGGCGCGCCACAGGGCCTGATCGGAGAGGCCTTGCTGGTCCTCGAGGCGACCCATCAGTTCACGGAGTTCAAGCTGCGGGATCTCGTACAGCGTTCTCGGGCCGCGTTCGCGCATGTGCACGAGCGGTTGATTCGGAGTTCGGTAGGTCTGCTGGCCCCGGTTGTAGGTCCGGGTGGGGTTGTCGATTAGCACTTGTCCATCGCGCTCAAGGCGCTCGAGGGCGCTGGCGAGTCGTGCGGCTAAGGCCTTGCCTAGGCGGAGTCCTCCGCTCGCCCGCAGATACAGGTGCATCACCCGATCGCCGAGTATCGGGCCTTCGGTCTGAACAATGTCAAGCAGACTCTCTGCAAGCTGGTCTGGGCGCGCTTGGAGGGCCTCGGGCAATCTGGTCGCCGAGGTCCATTCCGCGTACGGAGCCAGAAACAGAAGGCCTGCCCGTCTCGGCTGCCCTCGTAGCGAAATCGGATTCCCCGACCCGGTGTCGGCCGATTCCGAGACGAGCGCTCCTGGGAGGAAGGCGGCAGGGTCGGGACGTTCTTGCGACGCGATTTCAGGGTCGGTCAGCGCGGACTCGCTGCTGCCGGTCTGCTTGAGCGCGGTGACGGGCGGTTTCGGGTCGTTGAGTGTGCCGTGTCCGCTAAGGCCCAGATCTGGCGCCTGTGAGTTCGCGGCAAGAGCGGCTGATGGCGTGCCAAGATGTGCGGGGAAGGTGGCGACTGGAGTGTCCAGTGCTTGAAGCATGGGCCAGAGCGCCTCCAGGCTTCGGTGCCGATCGACGTTGAAGTCCGACTCCCGTAGGCGGAAGAACCGCCATCCGCACCGCTCCAGGTCGCGCTGCCGGGCTAGGTCAGCCAGATAACGCTCCGGACCGTGCCAGTGGTCGCCGTCGCACTCAATGGCGAGCTTTCCCCGTTCGCCCACGACGACAAGATCGATCCGGTATCCAAGGGACTCGTACTGAGGGACCACGATGTAGCCCCGCTCGAAGAGTCGGTTATGGACGCGTTGCTCAAAAACGCTTCCGAATGGCGTGATGAGAACGTCGTCGGGTGCTAAGCCCTGAGTGGCGCCGGGGACTCCGGAGCCCCTCCGCATATTCACCCGTCCGGCATACTCCAGCAGGCGCCTGCGAAGGTCCTGAGGGTTGGCCAAGTTCGCCAGGGGCTCGCTGTGGAACACCCACACCTGGTCTTTCGCGCGAGAGACGGCAACGTTGTAGCGCTGGGTGGCCGTCTCCTTGGTCTGGGCGGCAAACCGGTTGTCGTCGTCGGTGGCGGCGACCATGGACAGGAACATGACGTCCCTTTCGGCTCCCTGGAAGACGGCCGCCACGCCACACCGGAGTTCGCGCTTGGCTATCTCGACCGGGCCCACTTCGTCGAGCAGCAGGGATTCAATCAGCCGAGCCTGGGCCTCCCCCAGTAGAGAGATGACTCCCATCGTCATTCCTGAGTACCGGTCGTCGGCTATGCAGGCCTTGATGGAGTCGACGAGGGCCCTTGCCTCAGGCCTGTTCCTGCGGGCGCTAGTGGTGCCTTCGACAAAGCCGTTGTCGACGAATACGGGTATCACAGGGTCGAGTGCTGAGCTTCCTGTCTCCCGTACAGGAATGAGTCTGATTCCCTCGGGCTCATAGGCGATCTCATTGCTGAACCCGATGATGTCTGGCACGCACCGGCGATGCTCCACCAAAGTGACGAGGTCGTGATACTTCGCGCGCGCCTCGTCAAAAAGGGACCGTTCGGGGTCTGACCAGGTCGCGGCGTACGGACTGTCAGCAAGGTAGTGCGCGGCAAGTTGGTGAACGCTCGAGTGATCGATGATGACCGTGGGTGACACCTGCTTGTCGTCTCCGACAACCACGATCTTTCGGCCGAGAAACTGCAGGAAAGTGGCGTCGAGCCCTGCCTGTGACGCCTCGTCTACGATGACAACGTCAAAGAGTTCCGGTTCGACGCGGAACTGGGTCGCTACGCGATGTAGGGGAACGATCCACACGGGTACGGAGTCGGTACACCGGGCGAGCACCTTGCGGATTTCATCCTGCTGTCGAGCCGCGTACTTTCCGGTCCCCTTGCCTAGCTTCTTGACCAACTGGGTGTACTGGACGAGGTCCGAGATCTGGCTCTGCTTTAGACGGCCGACTGACTTGGCCCACGCCAGATGAGCTGCGATTCTCGCAACGGCAACGCGCATGCGATCTTCCTCGGCGCGGATGGCGACCTGGAGTTGGTTCACGTTCTCCGTTCTCGTCCGTGTCAGCCAGGCAACCGCGTACCTCCACGCCCACGCCTGGTCCATCACGGAGAGTCGCGCCGTCCACAGGTCATCTGGACTTTCCTCACTCAACTGACTCGCCATCGAGGCACTGACGTTGGTCACTTCGGCGAGCAGCGAATCGCGACGGTCTCGCCTATCCAGGAGGGCTTTCAGCTGAGCTGCCTCGTCCAGGGCGCCTGTGTACAGAGACGTGTCCCTCTGACGGACCGCCGAGGCAAGGGCGCGTGCGATTGGCGAGGGGTGTGTGGGCATGTCGACCGCCTCCAGCGCCCGTTCGAGATCTCTTAACGGCTCCGCCTGGGCGACCTGCTGACGTTCCGCATTCACTAGCGCGAGGCAGTCACGGATGGAGTCGACATCTGAAGTGGACGCCCAATCAAGTTCTCCGACACCCAGAGTGCCCAGGCGTTCGGACATGCGGTCGATGCGCTCAGCGAAAGCCATGAGCTTGTCGAGCACCTGAAGCTCCGTCGTGTGCCAGGCCAGACGCTCGCCCAGAGTGTCCTCGGGCGGCACCACGGTTGCGGGCCAGGCTACGTCTAGGGCATCGAGACAGTCCGCCAGTTCAATGCGCGCGACCAGCCTATTCAGGGTTGCGGCACTAACTGGCGGTCGCCCGTCCACTCTCGTGGCTTGGAACAGGGGCGCACATGCCTTGACAGTCTTCGGCGTGAGCATTCCGAGCTTAGGGTTTCCGAGGGCGTCGGCCTTGATCTCTCCGCCGGTTCCAAGGTGTTCTAGGAGAGCCTGCGCCATTACCGTGCCGCGGCCGTCCAGCCGCGGGTCGACGACGATGGAGTGCTCGTCGCCCATCTGGCTGGAGATCGGAAGAGCACA
>JAUPKO010000110.1 GCA_030837395.1 Actinomycetota bacterium
CCCAAGCCGCCAAAGCCGACGCCAAAGCGCGAGATAAGGGCGACGGGCGCACCGCGGATCAGCTCCGCGCAGACATAGCGGTCGCCACCCTGTTGGGTCAGGGGTTCAGCCCCGCCGACAACGCGGCCAGCGCCGACAAGCCGGATGGCGAGACGGGCGCGGATGTCGCGGCCAGCACCAACGCGGATGACGGGGCTGGCGAGACGGGCGCAGATGTCGCGGCCCGTGAGGATGACACGGCAGGCGCAGTTGAAACGGACAGCGAACCCCACCCGGAGGCTGACCTCCCGGCGCCGGGTGCCGTTGGGCCGGTGCCGCGCCCGGGTCGTGCCGAGATCAGCGTGGTGGTCACGTTGGCAACTCTGCTCGGTCTCGCAGACCAGTGTGGGCAGGTGCCCGGGATTGGGCCCATCGCTCCCGACATCGCCCGCGAGTTGGCCTCGGACGGCCAGTGGCGGCTGTGGATCACCGACCCCGCGACCGGTCAGGTGATCGCGACCGGGGCTCGCAGCTACACCCCGTCCGCGGCCCTGGCCCGGCTCTTGCGCGCCCGCGAACCGCGCTGTCGGATGCCCGGCTGCAACCGCCAGTCGGTCAACTGCGATCTCGACCACACCGTGCCCTGGCCCGGCGAGCCTGGCACGACGCAGTCAAATATGGGGCCGCTGTGCAGGCGCCACCACAATCTGAAGACCCATCACGGCTACCACCTGGCCAACAACCACGGTCCAGACCCCGCCCCCGACACCCAACCCGAGAGCTGGACCTGGACCATGCCGTCGGGCCTGACCCACACCCGCACCAGCGACCCACCCCTCCAGGAATGAGGCAGGGTATGTCAGCCGCCTGGCTGTTAGGCGCCGTCGGGCTCCGGCAAGGTCACGTCCACACCCAGTTCCTCGCTGTCCGCAAACGACATTGCCGTCACGCGACCGGCGGCGGCCAAGTCACGCTGTCCGGCGCGGACCAGGTCCAGCGTCACCGCCGGTGCCAGCACCGTCACAGCGGGCAATTCAGTCCGCATCGACAACCTGTTCTCGCTCTTGGCCTTGCGCACCAGCCCGAGGGCGGCCGCCACGGCACCGAGCACGGCATCGTCTCCACCATCAGCAACCGCCAACTCGTCCACCGTCGGCCACCCGGCCTGGTGCACCGAACCGACCTGCCACCACGACCACACCTCCTCGGTCACGAACGGCAGGAACGGCGCGAACAGTCGCAACTGCACCGACAACGCCAAGGCCAACGTGGCCCGCGCCGACGCCGTGCCCGGATCGGCCGCATCCCCATAGGACCGGTCCTTAACCAACTCCAAGTAGTCATCACAGAACGACCAGAAGAACGACTCCGACACCTCAAGCGCCCGCGTGTAGTTGAAGTCCTCGAACGCAGCCGTCGCCGACTCCACCACACCCCGCAGTCGGGCCAACAGCGCCACATCCAACGGGTCGACAATGGCCCCGGGGTCGGCTACCCCGTGCGACAACGCGAACCGCGACGCATTGAGCACCTTCATCGCCAACCGGCGCCCGATCTTCATCTGGCCCTCGTCGAAGGCCGTATCGGTCCCGGGCCGACCCGATGCCGCCCAATACCGCACAGCATCGGAACCGTGCTTGACCAGCAGATCCGTCGGCACCACCACGTTGCCCTTGGATTTGGACATCTTCTTGCGGTCCGGGTCCAGGATCCACCCGCTGATAGCCGCATGCTGCCACGGCAATGCGTCATCCTCCAGATGGGCCCGCACCACCGACGAGAACAGCCAGGTCCGGATGATCTCGTGTGCCTGCGGGCGCAGGTCCATCGGATACACCCGCGACCACAAGTCCGGGTCCCGCTCCCAGCCACCGGCGATCTGGGGCGTCAACGACGACGTCGCCCAGGTGTCCATCACATCCGGATCCCCGATGAAACCGCCCGGCTTGCCCCGCTGATCAGCCGTGTACCCCGCCGGCACATCTGACGACGGGTCCATCGGCAGGTCGTCCTCGTGCGGCAACAGCACCTCGTCGAACACCGGCTCGCCGTCCGGCCCCAACGGGTACCACACCGGGATCGGCACCCCGAAGAACCGCTGCCGCGACACCAGCCAGTCCCCGTTGAGCCCCTCCACCCACGTCGAATACCGCACTTTCATGTGCTCCGGGTGCCACGTCAACTCCGCGCCCCGCGCCAACAGGGCGCTTCGCAGGTCGTCGTCCCGCCCACCGTTGGTGAAATACCATTGCCGCGTCGAGACGATCTCCAGCGGCTTGTCGCCCTTCTCGAAGAACTTGACCGGGTGGGTGATCGGTCGAGGCTCGCCCACCATGTCACCGCTGGTCGCGAGGAGGTCCGCCAACGTCGCCTTCGCTGTGAAGGTCGTCGCCCCCGCGATCGCGGCGTAGGCCTGCTGGCCCGCCGCCGAGGTGATCCACTCAGGCGTTTCGGGTTTGATCCGGCCGTCCCAGCCGATCACCGCCCGGGTGGGCAGGCGCAACTCTCGCCACCACACCACGTCGGTGGTGTCGCCGAAAGTGCAGATCATGGCGATACCCGAACCCTTGTCCGGCTCGGCCAAGTGATGCGCCACCACCGGCACCTCGACGTCGAACAGCGGGGTGCGCACCGTGGTGCCGAACAGCGGCTGGTACCGCTGGTCATCGGGGTGTGCCACCAGCGCCACGCAGGCCGGCAGCAACTCGGGCCGGGTCGTCTCGATGTAGACGGGCTCGCCGTCGGCACGATGGAAACCCACACGATGGTACGCGCCCGGGCGCTCGCGATCTTCCAGTTCGGCCTGCGCGACGGCCGTGCGGAAGGTCACGTCCCACAGCGTCGGAGCCTCGGCCTGATAGGCCTGCCCGCGTGCCAAGTTGCGCAGGAAGGCCCGCTGCGACGCGGCCCGAGCGTTGTCGTCGATGGTCTGGTAGGTGTGTGACCAGTCGACGCTGAGCCCCAACTGTCGCCACAGCGACTCGAACGCCACCTCGTCCTCGGTGGTGAGCAACTCGCACAGTTCGACGAAGTTGCGCCGTGAGACCGGCACGGCGTTCTTGGCCGGGGACGTCGGAGGCGTGAAGTCCGGGTCGTACGGCAGCGACGGGTCGCAGCGCACGCCGTAGTAGTTCTGCACCCGACGTTCGGTGGGCAGGCCGTTGTCGTCCCAGCCCATCGGGTAGAACACCTCTTTGCCGCGCATCCGCTGGTACCGCGCGATGCAGTCGGTGTGGGTGTACGAGAACACGTGCCCCACGTGCAGCGATCCGCTGACGGTCGGCGGCGGGGTGTCGATGCTGAACACTTCGGCGCGCGGTCGGGTGCGGTCGAACGTGTAGATGCCCTCGTCTTGCCACACCTCGGACCACTTGGCTTCGAGCCCCTCCAGGCTGGGTCGCTCGGGTAGGCCGGTGCCGGCGGCGGGGGAGGCGTCGGCCCGGGGGGCGTCGTCGGGGGCGTGGGTCATGGGGGCAATCCTAGGGTCCGCCGCACGGCCTACCATGAGGCGGTGACCCCACCTGCGCAGATGCCACCGCCGCCCTCGGACGATCAGGTCGAAGCCGAGTTCGCGCGGGTGCTGGCCGAGTTGGAGGCCCGCTGGCCCGAGAACCGGATCGAGCCCAGCCTCACGCGTGACCGGGCCCTGATGGACCTCCTGGGCTCGCCGCAGACCAGTGCCCCGGTGGTCCACCTGGCCGGCACGAACGGCAAGACGAGCACCACTCGCATGATCGAGTCCCTGCTGCGGGCGGCAGGCCTGCGCACCGGCATGTACACCAGCCCGCACCTGCATTCGGTGTGTGAGCGGATCAGTGTGGATGGTTCGCCCATCAGCCACCAGCGCTTCCTGGACACCTACGCCGAGATCGCGCCGTTCGTCGACCTGATCGATGCGTCCGCCGGGCCGCTCACGTGGTTCCAGACCATCACCGGCCTGGCCTTCGCCTGCTTCGCTGATGCGCCCGTGGACGTGATGGTGGTCGAGTGCGGCCTCGGTGGCACTTGGGACTCCACCAACGTCGTCGACCCGAGCACCTGCGCCATCACCCCCATCGGCCTGGATCACCAAAGTTACCTTGGCGACACGCTGGCCGAGGTCGCGGGTGAGAAGGCGGGCATCATCACCGCACCGGTGCCGGTGGTCACCGCCGCGCAACCGGACGAGGCCGCTGAGGTGATCGCCGCGCGCGCTGCCGAGCAGGGTGCGGAACTGCTGGTCGCCGGGCGGGACTTCCGGCTGATCGGCCGAGATGTGGCGGTCGGCGGGCAACTGCTGGACATCGGTGGGCTCGCCGGGGAGTACCACGAGGTCTTCCTGCCACTGCACGGTCGACACCAGGGCGAGAACGCCACCCTGGCCGTGGCCAGCGTCGAGGCGTTCCTCGGCGGTCGCGGGCTTGAGCCTGACCTGGTGCGCGAAGCGTTCGCCGGTACCAGCAGCCCCGGCCGACTGGAGGTGCTGCGCACGGCCCCCACGGTGCTCGGTGACGCTGCACACAACCCGCACGGGGCGATCGCCCTGGCCGAGGCGTTGGCGGAGTCGTTCGGCTTCGGCCGGGTGATCGGCGTCGTCGCGGTGCTTGAGGACAAGGATGTCGACGCCATGCTGGCGGCCCTGGCGCCGGTGCTGGACCGGGTGGTGGTGACCCGCAACTCGTCGCCGCGTAGCCTGCCCGCCGACGAGTTGGC
>JAUPKO010000954.1 GCA_030837395.1 Actinomycetota bacterium
CACCGGTATCGCATGCCACCTGGCCAATGGGCCCGGTGGTCCGCCCCGCGCGATCACGACCAACACGGGGCCGCTGCCGACCCTGGCGATGCCCCCTCGCGAGGCCTACTTCGCGGACTTCGCGACGGTGGCCATCGATGATTCGCTGGGCCGGGTGAGTGCCGAGACCATCGCCCCCTACCCGCCCGGTGTGCCGGTGCTGGGCCCCGGCGAGGAGGTCACCGCGGGGGTTCTCGAGGCGTTGGCGGCATCGCGGGCATCCGGCAATCGGATCGCCTACGCTGCCGACCCGACGCTGCAGACGTTGCAGGTGGTCGCGATGCCTTGAGGGGTGACGCGGTTCGCGCGGCCGCGCGGGACCTCTACGAGGCGGCAGACGTGTCGCCCGGGTCGACCGCGACCACTGGCCGTCGTACATGCCCATGAAACACGAAAAGGCCGAGAGCCCCGTGCCAGTTGAGAGTCGTCGTTGCCGTCGGCCACCACAATGACCACCAGGGGTCCTGAGGCCGCGAACGTCACACCTTCTATCGGCACCCGCATCCGCGAGGCCATCGAGTGCGCTACTCGGAGTCACCCTCTTGACGGTGCTTCCAGCGGTCCTCCATGCGGCCCATGAACCCTCCGCCGCTAGCCGACGGCGAGCCCTTCGCTTTGCCCGAGGGAGCAGGCTTTGATGCCGCGGCCGCCCCGGCCTCCACATTCGCACCGCCGGTGAGGGAGATGATGGCGCCCACCAGCATGGCGACGAATCCGAGCACACCGACCACGGGCAACTTGACCGC
Source organism: Actinomycetota bacterium (assembly GCA_030837395.1). Taxonomy (GTDB): domain Bacteria; phylum Actinomycetota; class Actinomycetes; order S36-B12; family UBA10799; genus JACJWR01. Next base: position 786 of record JAUPKO010000954.1, read on the forward strand.
TACGCCGGTGACGAGCAGCGCGAGCCCCACCAGGCCGATGATGATGCCGAGGGCCACGCGCTTGCGGGAACCTTGACGGATGACGGGCTGCCGCAATGAGGACGCAAACTTCGGGTCCTCGGCGTACAGCGCTCGTTCCATCTGCTCCAACAGGCGCTGCTCGTGCTCGGATAGTGGCACGGCCCACCTCCACGTCGCATTGATGTCGTCGGCCTCGTCGGCTGAGGGGTCCAGAATAAGCAGCATCCGGGTAGTTGCGAAACCCGGACCGAGAATTGCTCACAAATCGTCTGTGGCGCACCCGACCGACGTGACCGCGAACCCGTGCCATCACGGGCCCTCATCACCATCCTCCCAGGGCCGTCGAACCACCAGACGCGCGGGTTGGATGGAGGCCCGGCCATAGCGATCCGCCGCCCGGTCCATCACCTGCTCGGCCTCCCGCCAGCCCCGGTCCCGCTCACCGAGGGTGAGTTGATGCGGGATCGAATCGGCGTCCGTGAGGTTTGTCAGGCGCACCCCGACCAGGCGGATCCTGGCCCGTTGCAGGGCCAGCGCGTCGAGGAGTTCGCGGGCGGTGCGGTAGATGTCCTGCGCGACGTCGGCGGGCTCGGCCATGGTGCGGCTGCGAGTGATCGTGGTGAAGTCGGCGAACCTGACCTTGAGCACCACGGTGCGCCCGGCCAACCCGCCGGCCCGTAACCGAGCGGCCACCCGCTCGCTCAACCGGAGCACCTCCCCCGCGATCACAACCGGATCATCGACATCAACCGGGAAGGTCTCCTCGGCGCCGATGCTGCGCTCCGGTTCGTCCCGGATGACCCGACGTGGATCGCGCCCCCAGGCCAGGGCGAACAGTTGTCGGCCGGCGGCCTCGCCCAAGGCACGCTGCAACGTGGCGGCGGGGATGCGGGCGATATCACCCACGGTTCGCAGGCCGAGCCGATGCAACTGCTCCTCGGTACGCTCGCCCACCCCCCACAGCGCCCCGACTGGCAGCGGGTGCAGGAAGGCCACCACCTGGTCGACCGGCACCACCAGTAGGCCGTCGGGTTTGGCCCTGGTGGAGGCCAGCTTGGCGACGAACTTGGTGCTGGCCACCCCCACCGAGGCCACCAGGCCCTGCTCGTCATAGATGCGGGCTCGGATGAGTTCGGCGATCCGGGTGGGGCGACCGAGCCGACGCCGAGCACCGGAGACGTCCAGGAACGCCTCGTCCAGGGCAAGCGGTTCGACCACGTCGGTGACGGAGCGGAAAACCGCCATGATGCCCTCGCTGGCCCGGGCGTAATGCCGGTGATCGGGGGCGATCACCACCGCCTGCGGAGCGAGGCGTCGGGCCCGAGCCATGGGCATCGCGGAGTAGATGCCCAGCGCCCGCGCCTCGTAGGTGGCTGAGAGCACCACGCCGCGGTTGCCGGCGCCACCAACGATCACCGGCTGACCGCGCAGGTGCGGGCGGCTGAGCAACTCGACGGAGGCATAGAAGGCGTCCATGTCGACGTGCAGGATGTGGCAACCGGTGTCGTCGGCGCCGGACGAGGACAGCCGGGTGCCGCGGTTGAGTTGGGATCGACTCACGTGGCCCTCACCATCCCGGACTGCCCTGGCTGCTGTGCCACAGTTTGGCCGGTGCCTCCTGGGCCGCGGCAGCGGGGAGTGCCGCCGGTGGCCCGGCGCGGGTGATGCCGCGGCCGTCGGACGGGTCGCCACCGGCGGGTTTGATGTCGGCGTAGGGCGACTTGCGGAAGCCGCTGGCGTACTGCCACACCCGCCCCGCAGGCTGTCGCGGTCCGCCGTCGGCTGGTGGCCGGGGCGCCGATTCAAGCACGGCATGCACGCCGGGAGCACCCTCGGTCAGCCACAGGCGGTGCAGGAGGGTGAGGTCCCAGCAGCCGGTGGCGCGCAGCGAGACGCCCCGCTCGCCGGTGCGCCGGACCCGGCCGCGCACCAGCAGCAGCCAGGAGCCGAACACCGTCTGGGCGTAGGGGTCCTGAACATCGGGGAAGAAGGTCGCGTCCACCGGACCTGCGCCGTCGTCCAAGGTGAGGAACACCACCCGATGTCCGCTGCGGATGGGTGGGGTTTGGGTGGCCACTTTGACCCCGCCGACCAAGATCTCCTGCTGGGACCGGCACGACAGCAACCCGGTGGAGCGGGTGGCCCCGAGGTTGCTCAGCATCGCGGCGTAGAAGTCCACCACGTGGGCACTGGCATCGAGCCCGAGCACCGACAGTTCGGACTGCACCCGTTCGGCGGCGGACATCTCCGGCAGCCCGCTGGGGGTGGTGATCAACACGGAGTCAGCGAGGTCGAGGCTCAGTTGCATCGCCGGGGGTGGGCCCACCGCGGCCGGAGCCTGCCCCTGCGCCCGAGCCGCGAGCACCGCGTCGTGCACGACTTGGTCGTCATGGGTGCCCGCCGACCCCCGCCGCCGTGGCGCCGATGCCGCCCCGACCGCACCGCGGCGCCGATTCGGGCGCCGGTCGATCCGGTCGAGGTCGGCGGCCTGCAGCAGCAGATCACGTCGGGTGATACGCCGACCCATAGCGCCGTCGACGGCCAACCCGAGCAGGCCATCGAACGCACCGGTGACGATGAGTCCCTCGACCGTCGGCCGACTCGCGCCGGACCGGCGCCAGAAGTCCCGCAGGTCGGAGTACGGCTGCCCGGCGCAGATGCTCACCACCTCGACTTCGCTGACGCCCTTGACCTCGGACAGCGCGAGCCGGATGCCGTATCGCGCGTCGACCCCCTCGGCTTGGACGCCCCCCGGACCCGCGTCATCCAACCGTTCGATGCGGTAGTCGCCGACCGACCGGTTGACGTCCAGCGGCAGCACCGCGATGCCGTGGTTGCGGGCGTCATCAAGGATGAGCCGCTTGGGATACATCCCGGGATCGTGGGTGAGCACCCCGGCATAGAACGCCGCCGGATGGTGGGCCTTGAGCCAAGCGGAGTGATAGGTGGGCAGCGCGAACGCGGCGGCGTGAGCCTTGCAGAACCCGAACGAGGCGAATGCCCGCAGTACCTCCCAGGTGGCCTCGATGGTCGCCACGTCGTAACCAGCCTCGTGCGCCAGTCGGTAGAACCAGCCCCGCACCTGCTGCTGACCGTCCGGACTGCCCATGGATCGGCGTACCTCGTCGGCCTCGGCGAACGAGCATCCGGTCATCACCGCCACGATCCGCAGCACCTGCTCGTGGTAGACCACCACCCCGTACGTCTCGGCCAGAGCCGGGCGCAAATCCTCGTGCAGGAACTCGGGTTCGCGCCAGCCGTGCCGGGCCGCCAGGAACGGCGTGATCATGTCGCTCTTGACCGGGCCGGGACGGAACAGCGAGATGTCGATGATGATGTCGTCGAAGGTGCGCGGGGCGAATTTGCCGAGCAGTTCGCGCTGGCCGGGCGATTCGATCTGAAAGCAGCCCAATGTGCGGGTGGAGCGGATCAACTCGAACGTGGCCGGGTCGTCCAACGGCACCTCGTCCAGGGCCACCTGCGCCGAGTCCACGCGCTGTACCTCGGCCACCGCGTGCTGCAACGCCGACTGCATCCGGATGCCGAGCACATCGAGTTTGAGGAAGCCCAGCGCCTCCACCTCGTCCTTGTCGAACTGGCTCATCGGGAAGCCCTGCCAACTGGCCTCCACCGGGGTGCGGTCGAGCATCGCACCGTCGGAGAGCAGCACCCCGCACGGGTGGACGGCGATGTGCCGGGGCAGACCGTCGAGCGATTCGACCAGGTCCAGGAACACCTCGAGGTCGCCGGCGGCGGCCATCCGGCCGATCCCGGACTCACGCAGTTCGGGCAGTTCCGTCAGCGCCGAACGGATATCGGCGGCCCGGATATGTGGGAACGCCTTGGCGAACACGTCCACCTCGCCCGGCGGCATGCCCAACGCCGCGCCCACGTCGCGCACGGCGTGACGCACCCGATAGGTGTCGCGCATGGACACGCAGGTACACCGGTCGCCGCCGAACCGATCGAGGATGCGCTCGTACACCTCGGTGCGCCGGGCCGATTCGACATCGACGTCGATGTCCGGCAGCGACCGCCGCAGCGGCGACAGGAAACGCTCCATGAGCAAGTCGTGGCGCAGCGGATCCACCCCGGAGATGCCCAAGAGATGGTTGACCAGGCTGCCCGCTCCGGACCCGCGGGCCGCTGCCCGCACCCCCATACTGCGAATGAGATCGACGACCTCGGCGACGGTGAGGAAGTAGCCAGCGAAGCCGAGTTCGGCGATGGTGCTCAACTCGTCCTCGAGCCGATCACCTGCGGCCCGATCCCGAGCCAGCCCGCGCCGGTCCAACTCGCCCTCGCAGCGGGCCCGCAACAGGCCGTGGGCAGCCCGCGCCTCGGCCTCCACCGCCACTCGGCTGCGCCGCCGACTGTCGTAGCCGGCCAGAACCTCACCGACGGCCCCGCGGGTGGGCGCTGCCGCGCCTTGGACCACGTCGAGTTCCGGCACGTGGATATCACCCAGACCGATGTCCGCGACCGGATCGAGCAGGCACTCCTGCGCCATTGCGACGGTGGCATCAAGCAACTCCCGACCCACTGCGGCGGTGCTGCCCAGACCGGACAGTGCCGCGACCTCGGCCACCACCGGCCGCAGATCGGGCCAACTCTTGAGGTAACCCTCAGCGTTGGCCCGATCAAGGTGTCGCACGTCGAGGGGGACCAACCGCCGGATGGCGTCGAGGGTGTCGGCCACCGGAGCCAGCTCCGCGTGGGTTTAGCGCACCGCGTTGCTGAGCACCGCGCCGATGCCCACCTCGCGGGCCACCCCCAGCAGCCGGGCCGCGGTGGCGCTCGACCGCAGCACGACCCGGCCGGCCCCGGCCCGGTCGGTCGCGGCGCCGGGTGAGGCGTCGCGGGAGCGATGGGAGGCGATCTCGACCCGGACCGCACCCGGACCGATCTGCTGGCACCACCAGCGCAACTCGGCATCGGCCAGATCCGGCCTACGTCTGGCGACCGCCTGCCCAACCGTCGAGTCCGATCCCAGCATGACGATGAGATCGCCGTGCCGGGCATACTCGGCGATGAGTTCGGCCGTGGCTGCCGGCCGCCCCCGCTCGCCAGCCAGTTGCACCGCCGACACCAACCGGCACAGCGCCGCCCAGCCCCGGCCACCCCGGGCGAACACCACCGCCCGGGAGTCCGGCTCCCACACCGCAGCCCCGCCACGCACAGGGGTCCGCCGCCGCACCCCGGGGGCCCCCGACCCCCCGGCCACCAGCGCGAAGTCGACTCCGAGGATGGCCCCGAGGTCGGCATCTCGGCAGGCCTGGGCGAACCGGACCGCACCGTAGAGGCCGTCACGGTCGGTCAGGGCCAATGCCCGCTGCCCCAGATCTACCGCCCGGGTCACGAGATCTTCGGGCGTGGACACCCCGTGTCGCAGCGAGAAGCTCGACACCGTGCGCAGATGGACGAACGGATCCCCCATGGCGATCACCCCGTGCAACTGAGCGTGGCGAGGCCGGGTTGGCGAGCCACCTGCAACCGGGTGCACACCAGATCGAGGAAGCATTCGGCCTCTCGGATCAGGTCGGCGGCCTCACGTTGGCTGACCTGCCCCACGCCTGCCTCGGCAGCGGCGCGCTTGGCTGCTCCGGCGGCGAAGAACGCCGCCCACTCGGACAGGTCGGGCGCCACCATCGAGAGCAACTCCCAGGCACTGCGCGGACCCCGGCGGCGGGTGGGTCGGGCATGACAGGCGAGCACGGCGGCCGCGGCACGCAGTGCGGCCAAATGAGCCAGTGCGTACTGCTCGCGCGGGTGGTCTGCCAGGGCGGCATCGGTGAGCCCGCGCGAGGCGGCCGCGATGAGATCCCGGGCAGCACCCGGGGCGCTCGGACGGATGCGTGCGGTCATGGTCGAACTACTGGTCATGGTCGAACTACCTCCTTGGTGCGGTCGTCAGTCCCAGACGCGGGTGAGCCACCAGCGCCCCGAACCGGATTCATGGACTAAGTCGTAGATACCTGTGACCTCCGACTGAAAGCAGCTGCCGGCCACCACCCGCCACACCTGCCGCTCAATCGGACGGGCCCCCTGAGGCACTCCCGCGGCACTTACCCGCGCACCCCACCACGGCCCGGCTTCCACCCAACTGGCCAGCACCTCGACCACCCGATACGAACGGCCGGCCCACCGGAACCGGACCGGCGCGCCATCACCGTCGGCCGGCACCTCGGCACCGGCGACCTCGACCCGGCACACATCCCGGTGAATCTTGGCCATGCCGCCTCCTGAACGTGGGACCACAGCGCCGCCTGAAGCGCCGCCTACGGCTCTGCAACCTGCACAGCGTTCGCACACAGTTGCTCCTACGCGGTTGCTCCAGCCGAGTTACCTGTACCGAGTTACCTTTACAAGATTTTCGTACACAAGTACGACATACCAAGTTGACCAGCAGCCACCCAACCCCGTCAACCCCTCTCCCGGTAAAGATTCGTACATATTTGCTAATTTCGCTTGGTAGGGTAGCCGCCATGCCTGCTGCGACCACCCCCGATCCGGCCGATCACCCCTCGGTCACCCGATTCCGCCGCCTTCTCATCGAACACGACCACCCCGACACCGTGATCGCCCTGCCGGACAGCGCCCGCACCGCGGTCGAAGCGGCAGCAGCCCTGGGTACCACTCCCGGCAGCATCGCCAGCTCGCTGGTCTTCGGCATCGAGAGCCCTGCCGGGCAGCCCTCACCGCTGCTCGTGGTCACCTCCGGCGCCCATCGGGTGAACACCGGCCGAGTGGCTCGGCTGCTCGGAATCGAACGGCTGTTGCGGGTCGACGCAACTTTCGTCCGGGCGGCCTCCGGCTACGCCATCGGCGGCGTCGCCCCGATCGGTTGGCGCGCCACCGAAACCGCCGGTGCCGGGTCCACGCAGCCCTACCAGCCGACCACGCTGATCGACGCCTCCCTGGCCGACCACGCCCGACTCTGGGCCGCCGCCGGACACCCGCACTGCGTCTTCGAAACCACCTACTCCAACCTGCTGCGCCTCACCGGTGGCACCGTGGCAGACGTCGACTGAAGATCGCAAAACCTGTTGTATTCCAACAGGTTTGGTGACGAGACCCACATCACTTGCCAGGTGGTCGCGACCGGCTGACAGCGGCCGCGAAGCGTACCCTGGAATCATGGCCCACACCACGCGTTCGGAGTTGATCGGCGACCACCCGTCGACCGCAACACCCCTCGTCGTGCGTGAACTCGTGATCCGCAGCATGCACGGCGTCCATCTGATCGGACCGGTGTCGTTTACCGCGTCCTCGGGCCGGGTGACGCTGCTGACCGGGGCTGACCCGGCCGCCCGTTGGGCACTTGCCAGCGCCGTCACCGGCCGCCTGCCGATGGAGCGCATGCGGGTCGGCGGCACCGTGTCGGTGGCCGGCCTCACCACCCCGCCATTGATCCGCAACGCTTCGGTGTTGGCGCAATCCTGGCGGATCCGCGGCGTCGCCGATGCCGCCGAGCGCCGCCTGGCTGCCCTGGCCTGGGCACGCAGCGTGCCGGTCGAACTGATCCTGCTCTCCCCCGGCCTCGACGGCCTGGA
>JAUPKO010000111.1 GCA_030837395.1 Actinomycetota bacterium
GGACCGGCGCAGGTGTCCTCCTGGCACATTGGCCGTGTGAAGCGCGGCCAGAACCTGGCCGCGGAGCAGGCGCGCCCGGCCCCGCTCAGCGGCCGTGACCCCGATGCGACCAGTGGCGACAAACACCGGACGAGCGTGCTTGCGCTTCCACTCCGCCAGCCTCGTCGCGTCCATTGAGACGCCGGACAACAGCCATTCGAGGACTGTCGCCAGACCGCCCCGGCCATTGGCGCGCCGTGGCGGCGCTACCGACGGCAGAGAGACGGGTCCGACCGGGGAGAGCAGCCACTGCAGCCGGACGATCTCGCCAGAACGAAGCGGTTGCAGGGTCGACAGCAACGCCGAACTGACGTGTACAGCCGCACCGTCGGCCAGAACGTGGTGGCTGCCGGAATGAGCGAGCTGAACGGCCAGACGCGGCCGAGGCAGCGACAGGTTCAGGCGTGCCGTTCGGGCGGCCGGGATGGCTGCCCGCAAGGCCGACAGCACCACGGGCGCCTGCGCCTCGGGGACGTGCAGGTAGTGCGCGATGCCGTCCCCCGTGGCAACGACCTCCAGGCCGAGGCCTCGGATGACGAACGGGCGGAGCCACCACGGGGCCACCAGACCCCGGCAGCCGGACAAGAACAAGGCGACCTGCTCCGCACTCAGGCTCGGCGGGAAGGTGACGGCATACGTGACAAGGCCGTCTTGCCAGGTGCCCTGGCTGCCCACGCGAACGGCCAGGCTCAAGCACGCAAGGCCGATGACGACGAGGATGGCATTGAACACCAGGAGGAAGAGATCATTCACTGTGCACCTCCTTTCGATTTAGGTGTGCGGCGGCAGAATGATGGCCGTTCAACTTCGCCCGCCTCGATCTGACGGGCTAATTCAATGAGCGCCAAGACATACAGATCAACCTGGGGCTGCTGCCGCATGACACCCTTTACTCGCACCTGTCTTCCCATACCCATCACCCCTTCCAATGAGTTCCATTGCGCGCGGACGAACAGCAACATCGCATGGGCTTGTTCATCCAAGTTGATGAGGACAACGCCGTCCGCGCCTCATAGTTATATGTTGTCGAAGAACAACAAACATCAGGCGAAATGCAGGCGCGCTTGCCGTGGGCCGAAAGAATTACCTGGACAAATGCACAGGCCACGGTCGTTCAACTGCGGACGCTCGGCACCTTCGGTTCAGCACTCTTCGACTGGGCGGGTGCGTCCTCCGTCGGGGCGGCCAGGGCGGCGCGCAGCCTCGCCGCCGACGCGGCCAACCCGGCCTCGGCGAGCAGTCGCCGCACGGTCGGTTCACCAGCCCCGGGCCGCTCGGCCCGAGCCTGGGCAACCAGCGCCCGGAGCGTCTCGTCGTCCGCCCGGCGATCTCGCCGCGACGATCCGAGCGACGAGGCTGACGACGAGGGGCGCGACGACCCCACCGACGAGCCTGGCTCGTCCGACGAGGTCGAGGTCGTCGCGTCCCCGGACGTAGCGGCGAAGTGCCACAACAGCGACGCCGCCCCGAGCACCGCCACCGGCAAGCAGGACACCGCGGTCACGACCCACCACGGAGCCTCCGTCACGCCGGCCGCCGCTAGCAGGTGGTAGGTGATCTGCCCGGCCATCCCGACGGCGAGCGCCGCAGCAGCTGACACCCAGGCATACCGACGAGACCGCGCGGGCAGGGGACACGGCTCCGTTGCCACGGCCAGGGCGTACACCGCGTAGGCCTCCACCCCGATCGGCAGCGTGATAGCCGTGTTGATGACGAGGCCGTCCCAGATCCCCGGCAGCGGATGCACCAGGCCGAAGCCCGTCAGCGAGCCCAAGCCCACCCAGCCCGACCAGGTCGCCGTCCCGGCCGACCCACCGATGACCACGAGCGGCCAGCGTCGCCGCCTCACCCGTCGTCCCAATCGTCCGTGTTCCATGCGCCGCAGTCCGGACAGCGCATCGAGCCGTCGGGGCCGCCGGTGTCCTCGGCGTTCTCGTGGCGACAGGTCCTCGGGTCGCGGTCCACCGCTACCTCACCGCCCGAGGCCCGGAGCTACCCGGCAGATCGACGTCGCACTCCACCTGGTTGCCCCACGAGTCCCATCCGGGCTGCTTCCGCCGGGCGAACAGCTCGAGGTACGGCCCCGGCGAGCACCGTTCGATGATCGCGTACTGCTCCTCCGGCTTGTGGCTGTGATCTTGCAGCGGCGCGTACGTCCACGTGCCCTGCCCCTTGAACTGCACCGGTGCCTTACCGCGGACCCCGAGCAGCAGGTGCTCGGTCTGGTTGCGCAAGTAGTTGCCCAGCCCGAACCGCGGCTTAATCCACGTCAGGCACGAGCGGTACGAGAAGCCCCAGGTCTCCATGACGGAGATCTGCTCGAAGATGTCGGCGTTCGTCACCCACAACCACAGGTGCGCGTCGTCCTCCGCCAGCTCGCCCACTGGCAACTCGCAGATCGCGCGCGTCGTCATGAGCGGGTAGTGCCGGATCGCCCCGTAGTGGCCCTGCTGGTTCTTCGTGCCCCACGGCGGGTCCGCCAAGATCGTTCGGTACCTCCGCTGCCCGATCAAAGCTTCGGCCCCTTGCCGAGCAGCACCCGCAAGACCACGACGAGCGCGAGCAGCCCGCACGCGATGGGCATGGCCAATCCGAGCCACTTCCCGGCGATCGGTAGCAGGAGCCACGCCACGATCAGGACGACGAGCAGCCTCAGGAGAGCGTCGAGCCCCTTCACCGGCCGCCTCGCCGCAGCTCACGCAGGCGACGATCGGCGTCGCCCTCGATCTCGTGCAGTCGGCGCAGCGTCTCCTCGTACTCCATGGACTCGACGTAGTCCCGCGCGTCCACCATGCTCATCGAGGTATCGCTCTGCGCCCGGCGTCGCCGCGGGCCCTGGTCAGACCAGAACCCGGCAACCGTCAACTGCACCAGCACGGTGCCGAGCACGACCAGCGCCCACACCACGAACTCGGCGGCCGTCACTGCCGCCACCCGAGCATCGTCACCATCGACGTGATCGCCATGCTCACCGCTCCCTCGTCATGTACCGCGCGATGTGCTGGGCGGCGGCCAGCGCGTACACCGTCTCGATCTCCCGGCAGCCGTACTCCAGGTTCGGGTTGTGCCGGGTCGTCTCCTCGATCCGTCGGCTGATCCGCTGCAACCCCTCGATGGCGTGGTGAGCCAGCCGCTCACCGTTGGCCATCACCTGGTAGGCGACATGGGCCTCTTCGCGCTCGGTGGCGTCGACCACGGCCCGGGTCACCGAGCGGTCGGCCTCGATGCGGTCCAGTTGCTGCCGCGTCCGCCAGTGGAGCTCCTGACCGTGGGCGTCGTAGCGGCCAAGGCCCACTCCCGAACCCGCCCGGTAGCCCTCCACATCCCGGCTCATGAGTTGCCCCCACTCCGAATATCCTGCTCGACTCGGCACCTCGGGCACAGCACCTTGGGTGCCCACACGCCTTGGCTTCCGCCGCAGCGGCTGCAGCACAATCCGCGCTCGGCCGCCCGCCGCCATTCCCGCATCCGCATGCGGCGCGGCCGCTGATCCTTAGTCATTCTTCCGACCTCCTCGCTTGTGTTGTCTTGGCGAGGGCCATCATGTGCAGATAGACAGCGAGGAAGACCGTCGGTAAACGACGGATTGCGACGGCGAGCGAGGTTATTCGAGGAGTCTGGCTGGAGCCGGACGCACGAGCCCCGGGCTGTAGACTGGGCGACTGTGAGTCAGTCATGAAGCGCTTCGGGGTCCCAAACGAGGCCCGCCCCTTCGTCGCAGATCTGCGGGCCATTGGGCGTACCGGGATTCACACCTACCCGGCACTGACAGATTCTTGCCTGCTCGAGCTCCCAGTCGTCACTGGCTTCGCCTCGCCGCAGGCCCCAGTCGCTGAGCGTGCACGAATCTTTATCGACGCGCTTGAACGCGCAATTGAAACGAGGTTGCGCGGCAAAGATCAGCTAACCGCGCGCATGTTCTTCGGCTACGGCGAACATGCTGGGGTCTCCAGCCGGGACCGCTACTACGCCATTGCCAAGCTCCACGGAAAACCAGGCTGGAACGGCTTTCGCCAGGAGCCGCTGGACCGCCACCTCGTCGCAGTCTTCCTTGCCCTTCACGCACTCGGTGAGGAGAGCTCAGGCTTCGCCACGGCGGTACCCGCGCCCGCCGCCGCCAGCCGCTCCCGTCCGCTGGTGGCCGGCGGCGACTATGTGTTGGTTTCGCGTGAGGTCACCTATAACTTCCCCCAGCAGGATGGAGCCGTGCGCGAGATTCTCGATGCTCGCGTTGTTGAGGCGACCGCCGACAACGTCACCCGGTGGCGGCAGACCAAGTACTACCGGGGCACCAGCAAGCTGGCCCAGCCCGAGTTTACGCTGTTCGGCCCCGGTGATCTGTCCATCCTTCGCGAGTCACCTGAGCGCCGTGACGTCCCGGCGCGCGGGCATCTCCTGCAGGTGCAGTTCCACCGCCCCCTTCAGCGCGGAGAGCAGGCCGAGTTCACCATCGTCATGCGGCAGGCCGTTCACTACTCGGACCTCGTCAAGGCCGACCACCACGACGGCTGGCGCATAGAGCCCATCATCCCGACGGCCGCCTTCCGAGTAGGTGTGCGGTTTCCGCCGGACTGCCGGCCCCGGGTGGTCTGGCACTACGAAGACCTGCCGTCCGTGCTCGCACCCGGTGTCCCGACCGAGGCCAACACACTCAACCTCGACGAGACGGGGTACGCCGGCTACGAGTGGTCCGACCTGCTCGTCGGTTACGCCTACGGGCTCGAGTGGGAGTGGTAGCGTGATGATCGTCGACGACGAGTCACCGGAGGTAGCCCCATGCATGCGGCTCTCGCCTTGGACACGCTCCTGCGTCACTCCCACCGGTACGAGGACGGACGGGACCCCGACGAGGACATCGATCTCGATGACGGTGGCAAGGAAGACGACCGCGACGAGCACAAGCGTCCGCCGGGCCGCTGATCCACGCCTGACCTATCCCACGGGCTGGAGGGAATGAGCGCTGTCCGGAGGCCCTTCGTTGCCTCCGATGGTTCCCCGGTTCAGCCAGCTGCTTGTTGCGGAACGAGATGAAGGCCAGCGCGAGTGACCGATCGGCCATTTCATGCGACAAGCTCGCCAAGATTTAGAGCGAGATGGGATTCCAGGTCCCGGGGCCTCGGGCGCCCGTCGAAGAGTTCAAGCCGAATCCACTCGCGGAGTCATCGAAGCGATCTTTCGATTTGGCACAATCCGCATCAATTGGGCGAACCGGTGTAATTCGCACCAAACGCCCCTTTTTCCTGCGATGATCCCCAGTGCCCTGGTACCATCCTTATCCCCGGATCAAGAGGAGGTCAGGATGGGTAAAGCCCCCGAGATCAAGGCCGCTATCCGAGCCAGCCGCTCCAAGGTTGAGTGGACTCTCGACTCTGATACAGGCCAGATCGTCCCCCAAGTACCCGAGGAGGAAGTTCAAGAGGAGCTGGCGGTCCGGCACAGCCGGGCTCAGGCGTCTCCGGCTCCGTTGCCACAGCCCGTTCAGTCGGCTGAAGCTACCTGGGATTGAGCGAGTTCCGCCCCGAGCGGGTCTTCTCGCGGCATCCGCGCCTTCATGGCTCGATCCTCATGGTTGGCGCGGGTGCCGTGGGCAGCCTGCTTGCCAATGAACTTGCCGCTCTCGGCTGTGGCCCCATTCGGATCATTGACTTCGACATCTTAGAATCCCACAACATTACGCGCCACAAGCTGGGCGCAAATAGTATCGGCAGACCCAAGGCGATCGCTCTGGCTGAGAAGCTACGGGAAGAACTGCCTCACTGTCAGGCCATTGGACTCAACGCTGACTTCACCAAGCTTCCCGTAGAGCAGCAGATCGCCTTCGCTCGCGAGGCGGACGTCGTCATCGCCGCCAGCGACACTGTGGAATGCCAACGGGCCGTTAATGAGATCTGCCTCCGCGCCGAGGTCCCAGCCGTGTATCCCGGCATCTGGTCGACCGGACGGGTTTCCGATGCGGAAGTCGGGGAGATCCAATGGGTCCTCCCCGGCAGGCATACCCCCTGCTACCTCTGCGCTACGGGCTGGCGCACCGGGGCCGGGTTCGGCGGAGGAAACGTCGAAGCTCGTGGTGGCGTGCGGGCTGATCTGCAGGTGCTCGTGCAGGCCACCGTCTGGGTCGTTGCCGCGCTCCTCGAACCCCGTTCCGAGCGCGCCAGCATCCTCGACGCCGACCGCACCCTCATGCTCACGCACGGTTTCATGCCAGAGTCCGTCTCCGTCAGGCAGCTCTTCGACGGCCAGCGCCTGCAGTACCTCCGCATCGAGTTCCCAACGCAGCCTTGCCTCGCATGCGGTGGCTCCAGGCCCCGGACTCCTCCGGCGAGCACGGCGGGGGGATCGCGGACCGCTCAAGCCCCGACGGCGGAACCGCCGGTAGCTCAACTGCCGCCTCCTCTGCGAACTCCACCGCGAGACCCCGTGCCGTCATCGTGGCCAATGGAACCCGAGCCCACCAGATCGAGTGCTGCCCAGAACAGCCTTCGTGACCCTCACGGCAATGGCCTCGCTGGCATCCTTGCCCTAGTCGGCTCCATCGTCTGCGCTGTCGTGGCCTGGAAGCTCGGGCACAGTCTGAACACGCAGCAATTCAACTCGCCTGATGACGGCTACGCCTGGAAGTATCCCCTGTCACTGCTGCTCTGGCTCGTCGCTGCGGTTCTTGCTCTCGGCTCCGTGTCTTCACTCTGGGCATGGCTCACCAAGGATCAAGGCAATTCCTAAACGTCGA
>JAUPKO010000112.1 GCA_030837395.1 Actinomycetota bacterium
CTCTCCTCGGCGACCTTCTGGTGGCGCCGCTGCACGCTGCAGTCACGCTCCCCCAGCGCGACCACGGTGCCGTCGGCCAAGCCGAGAATCTGCACCTCGATATGCCGGGCGTCGGCGACGTACTTCTCGACCAGCAGCGCCGGGTGGGCGAAGAACCGCTCGGCCCGGCTGCGGGCTGTCTCGAAAGCGCCGCGCAACTCCTCGGCGTCGTGCGCCCGCGCCATCCCGATGCCCCCACCGCCAGCGCTCGCCTTGACCATGACCGGGTAGCCGATCGTCGCGGCTTCGGCCAGCGCCGCCTCGACGGTGTCCACCGGGTCGATGCTGCCCGGCGCCACCGGCACATCGGCTGCTGCCATCGTGTTGCGCGCGTCGATCTTGTCGCTCATGGCACGCATGGCCGAGGGCGGCGGGCCCACCCAGGTGATCCCCGCGGCGATCACACGTTCCGCGAAATCTGCACTCTCGGACAGAAAGCCGTAGCCGGGGTGGATCGCGTCGGCTCCAGCCTCGGCCGCCGCGGCAAGAATCGCGTCGGCGTCGAGGTAGGACTGCGCGGGCGGCGGGGGGCCGATTCGAATCGCCACGTCGGCGTCGGCCACGAAGGGCATCTCGGCGTCGGCATCGGAGTAGACCGCCACGGTGCGCAAGCCTGACCGTGACGCCGTGCGAAAGATCCGGGCGGCGATCTCACCGCGATTGGCAACGAGCAGGGTGTGCACGATCGGTCCTTCCGCAGGTGGTCAGCGATAGCCGCACAGTACCGCCGCCGCACCTATCGCACCGGGACTGGTCACGCCCGCGACCGGGGCTGTGCCACCATGGTCCGCAACGCCGGACTCCCCCGGCCGGAATCTTCGAAAGGGAATTCACCGATGAGCAAGCGAGGACGTAAGAAGCGCGACCGCCGCAAGAACAAGGCCAACCACGGCCGTCGCCCCAACTCCTGAGTCGTCTCGGGATCTCGGCGCTACCCCAGCGGGTCGGCGCCGGGATCCCGGCCAAGCGCGCCGAAACCGGGCCGAAGGCCAGGCCCCGCCGCCGATCCTGCCGAACCCCCGTAGGTGGTTCGAATCGTCAACGACTCGAAGGTGGTGCCCTCCACGTCGACGCGTAGCTGCGAGATCCGGGTGAGCACCCTGACCTTCAGTTCATCCGGCACCCCCGAGCAGGCACACGCTTTGCGCACGATGTTCTTCAGGTCCATCTCCCGCTGGAAAGCAGCCCGGCACCCCGGGCAGGCCAACAGGTGGGCCTCGATACCCTCACATTCGCGAGGGCCCAGTTCACCGTCGATGAACTCGTCCACATGGGCCATGGTGGCCGCACAGAGATACGCAGGATTCATGCCGGTCACTGGTCCTCTCCCGTCTCCACGCCCCGCAGGTATCCCAACGAGCGGGCGTGCTCCTCGAGCAGCACCCGTAATTGCCGGCGGCCACGGTGCAACCGCGACATCACGGTGCCCACCGGCGTACCCATGATCTCGGCGATCTCCTTGTAACGGAGGCCCTCCACATCGGCGAGCAGCACCGCCTGGCGATAGTCGTCCGAGAGTTGGTCCAACGCGGTGATGATCGCCTGCTCGGGCAGCGACTCCAGCACCTCCGTCTCGGCCGATCGAAGTCCGGTGGACGTGTGTGACTCGGCGCGGTGCATCTGCCAGTCCTCGACGTAGTCCGAGTCCGCGACGCGCGGCTGGCGCTGCTTCTTGCGATAGTCGTTGATGAAGGTGTTGCTCTGGATCTTGAACAGCCACGCCTTCAGGTTGGTGCCGGGCTGGTACTGGTGGAAGGCTTTATAGGCCCGCTCGAAGGTGGCCTGGACCAAGTCCGAGGCGTCGTGTGGATTGCCGGTCAGCCGCAGCGCGTTGCCGTACAGCGGCTGCATGTACTCCTCGACGGCGTGGTTGAAGCGCTCCCGGCGATCATCGCTGGACTCGGTGGCCACGTCGATGTCCGGCCGGTCGTACTCCGGCAGCGTGACGTCCGTGACGTCGGGATCTTCATCCACAATGAGCGAGACTAGCGAGGTTGCCCCACCGGCGGCGGATGGCGGGGCATTGCGGGCCAACAACACGTGCCCTCCAGGGGTCTCGGGGGTCGGACGCAGCCGGGCAAACCTTACGGTGGCACCGGTTAATGGTGGGGCAACGCGGAATCCCACTTCGGCTATTCCCCCGCCCCCCGGCACGCGCTCCCCTCTCAGCCAGCGACCAACGGTGCCAACAGCTCGGGGCCGTTGTTGCGCACGGCGTTGACCAGCGTCGACACCGGATACGCCACGAGGTCCCGCGCGGTCGCGGCCGGATCAAGCAACGAGCCCGGATCGCCGTCGAATCCGGGGTCGAGCCAGGCGGCCCAGTGATCGCGGGCTACGTGGATCGGCATGCGGTCGTGGATTGTGCCCATCTGGTCGGTGGCCGAGGTGGTCAGCACCGTGGCGGTCCACAGCCAGGCACCGGCGTCGTCCGGGTCGGGCACGGCTGGGTCTCGCCAGATCTCGTAGAGCCCGGCCATCGCCAGCGAGGCACCGTCCGCGCGATGGATGAAGTACGGCTGCTTGACCGGTTTGCCGCGAGCATTGGTCGGGCCGTCGGGCGGGGAGTACCACTCGTAGTAGCCGTCCGCCGGCAACAGTGCCCGGCGTTTGGCCCAGGCCACCCGGAAGGACGGCTTACTGGCCGCGCTCTCGAGCCGGGCGTTGATCATGCGGCTGCCGATCGATCGGTCCTTCGCCCACGAGGGGACGAGCCCCCAGTTGACGTCTGCCAACAGCCTGGCCAGTTCACCCTCGCGCACGCGATCGAGCACGGCGTAGACCTTCTTCGTCGGCGCGACGTTGTAGTCCGGTGCCAGCGCGACCTTGGGCTTTTCGGTGACGCCGAACTCCTCCACGAGTTGGGCTGGCTCCTTACTCGATGCATAGCGACCACACATGACCACATCCTAGGCCGGGGCGAGCCCGTGACCGCAGGGCTACGATGGGCCGATGCCGACGCAGCACGGATCCGCCGCCAGCACCGACTGGGCCGAGAAGGTGGCCCCCGACGAGGCCGAGCGGCATGCGCAGTTCAGCGCCACCATCACCGACATTCAGGCGCGCGTCAGCTCGCGGCACGGCCCGGGCCGGGCGTTTCATCGCACGCAGGTGGCAGGCCTGCGGGGCACGCTGAGGGTCCTGCCCGGGCTGCCGCCCGAAGCGGCCCAGGGATTGTTCGCACAGCCGGGCCCGCACCCAACATTGATCCGCCTGTCGAACGGATCCATCACCCCCATGGCCGATCCCAAACCCGACATCCGCGGATTCGCGCTGTCCGTGCGCGGCATCGACGGCCCCGCCGCACTCGGTGGCATCACCGACCGGCAGGACTTCCTGCTGATCAACCACCCGACGTTCGGCTTCCGCGATACCCGGGATTTCGCCACCGTGGTGCCCCTCGCTGCGCGTGGCCAGGCGGCGCTGGTCAAAGGACTCGTCGCCGAACGCGGCTTGGCCGGTGGCATCGTCGAGTCGGCTCGCCTGGTCAAGAACCTGAGCACCTGGTTCCCCGGCTTCGCGACTGCCACCTTCCACAGCGCGGCGCCGGTGATGTGGGGTCCGTACGCAGCCAAGGTCCGCCTCGTGCCCGAGCAGAGCGGGGTCGCGCTGAAAGCAGCCCTGGACTGGCGGGCGGATGTCCGCCGTCGCCTGGCAGCGAGCGACCTGCGCTGGGCATTGGAGGTGCAGTTCTTCGTGGACGAGGCCCGCACGCCGATCGAGGACGGCCGAGTCCGCTGGCCAGAGCGAGTCGCACCTTTCCATCGTGTGGCGACCCTCACGGTGCCCCAGGGGAACCTCGATTCGCCCGAAGCCCTGGCACTGGCCGAGCAGATCGAGGCTGGCCGATTCGACCCCTGGGCGGGCCTAGCCGACCACCGACCCCTGGGCGAGATCATGCGCGCCCGCAAGGTCGCCTACCTCGCCAGCCAGCGGCAGCGGGCGGCCGGCGATGTCCCCGATCCTGGCCTTGCCTAGCCCCATGCCCACCGAGCGTCCCTGGGCAGCCCCGGTTGCCGGGACCGCCGGTGTGCGGGGAACCGTGACGGTGCCGGGGTCCAAGAGCCTGACCAATCGTGCGCTGGTGTTGGCGGCGTTGGCCGACCAACCCTCGGTGATCCGCGGCGGATTGGTGGCCCGCGACACCCGGCTCATGGCCGCGGGCCTGCAGTCGTTGGGTGCCGACGTCGCGATCGACGGCACCACCGTCGCTGTGTCTCCACGCCGCCTCAGCGGTGGGGTGGACATCGACTGCGGCCTGGCGGGAACCGTCATGCGCTTCCTGCCGCCGGTGGCGGCGCTGGCCCGTGGCGACGTGGCTTTCGACGGCGATCCTCGGGCTCGGCAGCGCCCGCTGGCGCCGCTGCTGGACGCCTTGGGGCAACTCGGCGTGCGAATCGAGGGCACCGGGTTACCCCTGGTGGTGCGGGGTGCCGGCGCGGTTCCGGGGCGCGAGGCCACGATTGACTCCTCGGCCTCCAGTCAGTTCATCTCCGGCCTCTTGCTGGCGGCCGCACGCTTCGACAACGGCCTGGACCTGCGCCATCGCGGCGCTGCGCTGCCCTCGCTGCCGCACATCCGCATGACGATCGATCTGCTGGCGGCGCGCGGCGTCACGGTGCGCGCTGACACCGAGGACCCCACTGCGTGCCGCTGGCAGGTGGCCCCCGGCCCGATCGCCGGCGGCGAGGTGACTATCGAGCCCGACCTATCCAACGCTGGACCCTTCCTGGCCGCTGCCATGGTCACCGGGGGGCGGGTGAGCATCCCC
>JAUPKO010000113.1 GCA_030837395.1 Actinomycetota bacterium
GACCAGCTGCCGGTACGTCGCGTCATAGAAGGGCCGCCAGGCGAGGGCCGCCACGACGACCACAGGTGCCAGCCCGAGCAGTCGCACGATGGCCACGCGCCAAGCCCCCGGCGCGCCTGCGAGATCCGCCGCCGGCAGGCCGAGGTCATCATCCGCCGCGGCCTCGAGTGCGACGACGATCCCTTGCCGCTCCGCCCAGGCACCGGCCAGCGTCCCCGCGAGTACGAACAGCAGCAGCGTCGCGACACCCCCCACGATCAGGGCCACGAGCGTGGGCGACGGATCGCCGAACACCAGCGAGCTCACCGGCCCGCCCAGCGCGTTCTGGAGGCCCGTCGGCGTGGGCAGGACCAGGATGGGCGAGGCGAGCAGCAGGATGCCGCCGCCCGCCAGGAAGCTGGCGAGGCCGAGGGCCCACGAGACGGGTCTGAGCAGCGTCACCACGACGGCGCCCGTGATGACCGTGCCCCATGGGAGACGCACCCGCGTCCCGCCCGCCATCGAGGGCGAGGGGTCGGGCGCCGGCGTCACGGGTTGATGGACGGGGTCGGGGAACCGGTCAGCTCCCCGAGGCGCTCGAGCGCGACCTGGACCTTGTCCATCTCATCGCCGTAGGTGGCGAAGTCACCCTCCCGCAGGGCCGCCTGGGCCAGCTCGAAGTGCGTGTTGGCGTAGTCCACGAGACCCCCGACGTCACCCGGCAGCTCCCCACCGGCTCCCGGCGTCGCCGTCGGACCCGGGCTGGACGTCGGACCGGGCGTCGCGGACGGACCGGGCGTGGGAGTCACCCCCGGCGTGCCGCCGCCCTGCGTCTCGAGCAGCCTGTTGAGCGCCTCGCCGAGCGAGTCGCCCCAGACGATCGTCGACGGACTGGCCACGATGATCTTCTGGAACTCGGGGAACGCGGCGGAGGTCGACTGGAGATAGACCGGCTGCAGGTAGAGCAGCGACTCGCCCACCGGGACCACGATGAGGTTGCCCCGGATGACCGAGGAGCCGGCCTGCGACCAGAGCGTGATCTGGGAGCTGATGACCGGGTCCTGGTCGATCCGCGCCTCGATCTGGGCAGGCCCGAAGATGGTCGTCTCGGACGGGAAGCGGTAGGCACGGACCTGCCCGCGGTTGACGGGGTCGTTGCGGGCCGCCACCCACGCGATCATGTTGGGGCGGTTCTGCGCGATCATCGGCTGCAGGAGCAGGTACTCCGCCTTGGGCTCGCCGGGCATCCGCATGACCACGTAGTAGGCCTCCGACGGCAGGGACTGCTCGTTGGTCTGGGCCTCCGGGACCGTCCAGCGGTCCGTGTTGTTGAACCAGGTCAGCGGCTGGGACACGTGGTATTGGCCGTACATGCGCGCCTGGACGTTGAACTGCTCCTCGGGCACGCGCAGGTTGTCCACGAGGTCCGCAGGCAGGTCCGCGATGGGCCGGAACAGCTCCGGGAACACACCCTGCCAGGCGCGAATCAGGGGATCGGTGGCGTCGGTGACGTAGAAGGTCATCGTGCCGTCGTAGGCGTCCATCACGACCTTGACGCTGTTGCGCAGGTAGTTGAGATCGTCGCCCCTGAGGCCGGACTCGGACGCCAGCTCGAGCGTGTTGAACCATGTCGAATGGGGGAAGTGGTCGCTGATCGTGTAGGCATCCTGGATGTAGACCAGGTGCCCGCGGTCGTCCACGACCAGGTAGGGGTCCTTGTCATAGCGCAGGAACGGGGCGATCCGCGGCATCCGGTCGCTGATCGTCCGGTGGAACAGCAGCTGGCTGTCCGCCGTGATCTGGTCGGAGATCAGCAGGTCGAAGTCCTTGAACCGTGCCGAGAACAGCAGCTTGGCCAGCGTCGAGTCCAGCTTGATGCCGGTGTCGCCCGTCCACCTGTAGGTCAGGTCGGGGTCGGTCCCGTTGCCCGGGATGTCGAACTCGGGCTGGCGGGCGCCGGTCACGACGTAGTGGTCGTCGGCCTCGCCGAAGTAGATGCGTGGCTGGACGATCTCGGGGGCGCCGCTGTTCGAGGTGGGCGGCAGGTCCTTGACCCACAGCTGCGGCTGGCCTTCCTGGGTCACCTCGTTGACGGGGACCATGGCGAGGCCGATGCCGTGCGTGTAGATCACGCGGAGGTTGACCCAGCTGTTGGCCTGCGGGTTGCGGTCGATCGCGAGCTCGCGGCCGGTCAGCATCACCTGGCGCAGGTCACCATCGACGATGTAGCGGTCCGTGTCCACGTCGACGAAGTCGTAGTACTGGCGGACGACCTGGAGCTGGTCCATCGTCGCCTCCAGCGGGCGGTAGTCCCAGAGG
The DNA here is from genome assembly GCA_030837395.1 of Actinomycetota bacterium. Taxonomy (GTDB): domain Bacteria; phylum Actinomycetota; class Actinomycetes; order S36-B12; family UBA10799; genus JACJWR01. The sequence continues at coordinate 2,299 of JAUPKO010000113.1, forward strand.
CGTGCGTTGGTGAACGTGTCCGCCTCGTTGCGCAGCGCCGCCTCGGTGAGCGGTGCCGTCCCGTCGTAGCTGCGTGGCTCCCATTGGTCGAGTCCGTAGGCGAGCTGCGTCATCCTGATGTTGTTCGAGATGTACTGCTCTTCCTTGACGTACTCGTTCGGGTCGACGGTCAGGCGCTGGATCGCCTCCGGGTAGAGGCGGCCCAGGACCAGCGAGGCCGAGAACCAGATGATCACGATGGCGCCGAGCGGCCACATCCAGCGCGTGAAGGCGCCTGCGATGAGGAGC
>JAUPKO010000114.1 GCA_030837395.1 Actinomycetota bacterium
CCGCACTAGGCCGTCGGCGCCGATTCCGGACAGATCCAGTCCGCACAGCTCGGACACCCGCAGGCCGCCGGCGTAAAGAACTTCGAGCATCGCCGAGTCGCGCAGGCCCTCCGGGTCATCGGCGGTGGCAGCGACACCGTCCAGCAGATGCGCCACGGCATCACCGCGTGGCACCCCCGGAAGGGTGCGATGCGCCTTGGGCGAGGCCAGCCGCACCCCAGGGTCGGCACCTGACAACCAGCCGCGGTCGTGCGCCCAAGCCGTGAACGCCCGTACCGACGACGCCCGTCGCGCCAGGGTGGAACGGGCCGCCCCGGTGGCACTCTGCTGGGCCAACCAGCTGCGCAGGACGTCGAGGTCCAACCGCCCGACATCCTCGACTGAGTTGACGTGCGAGAAGGTAAGCAGCCCCCGCAGGTCGGCACAATAGGCGCGCACCGTGTGCTCGCTGCGGCCCTGCACCAGCCGCAGGAACCGGCCAAATTCGGCCACCAACAACTCCGCCGAGTCGGCCTTGGCGGCTGGGTGGGCGGCTACGGTCATGGATCAAGTCAACACGCACCGTGATGCCACCCGCAGGGTAACCCGGCAGATCAACCTGATTAGCCCACCGCACAACCCAGCCACTCACCTACGCCGAGCGAATCTGGCCATTGCGTCATCCGTCATCTGCCAGCCACGCCGACCCCGGCTCACGTATCCCCCGCCTTCCAACACCGTCAACAATGCCATGACCGCTTCGCTGTTCAACTCCAACGCCAGACTGAGGTCGGCCAGGCTGGCCGGCCCCTTGGCGGCGAGCCAACCCAACAGCGATTTGGCCTCGCTGCCTGGATGTGCCTCACCCAACGGCGTGATCAACTCGAGCACGTCGCGACTGCCACCGACCAGGATCGCCTGGCCCTCTCTGATGAGGTCATGACACCCGGTCGAGAGGTCGGAGGTGATCGGACCTGGCACGGCCATCACATGCCGGGTGAGCCGGGCGGCGGAGGCTGCTGTGCCGCGCGCCCCGGACTTCAAGGCGGCCTCGACGATCACGGTGCCGCGGCTCATGGCCGCGATGAGCCGATTGCGGGTAAGGAACCGGTGCCTGGCCGGCGGCGCTCCGAGCGGGCATTCGGAGACGACCACACCACTGCCCCGAACCCGGCGATACAGGTGCTCGTGCGCCCGAGGGTACGGCCGGTCGACGCCCCCGGCGGACACCAGTACGGTCCGGCCGCCCACCGCCAGCGCGCCATTGTGGGCGGCGGCATCGATGCCGTAGGCGCCGCCGGACACCACTGTCCAGCCGAACAGGGCCACCTCCGCGGCGATGGTCTCGGCCTGCATCCGACCGTAAGGGCTGCAGGCGCGGGCTCCCACGATCGATACCGATCGCAGCAGGTCGGTGCGCAACTGCCCGCCTCGAACCCACAGCAACAGCGGGGCGGCGTCACCCAGATCGTCGAGCTGGCTGGGCCACCCCGGATGTCCGGGGATCAGACACTCGATTCCGAGGTCCGACGCTCGGCTCAACTGCGCCGCCACAGCCTCGTTCAGCACTGCATCCGCGCGCGTGGGCTCCCGCGTGTGGGTGAGTCGATGCGAGGCCTCCACCGCACCGAGATCGGCGATGTCCGTGCCCACCTGGCGATCGCCGGGTTCCGCGAGCAAGCTCAGCGCGATCCGGGCCCGCAGTTCACCGCGCACCTCGGGGTCGGAACTCCAGGCAGCGGGGGTCGGGGCCTGCGCGTCGCCGCCGGCCGGCAGCGGAACCGCGAGGCTCTGCTGCTTGGGGTGCACGTGGCGTCCGGTGCTCACTGTCATGTCGTCCATACCTCCGAATTGCGCAGGGTGAGGGCTTCTGTCAGGTCCTTCGGCGCCGGGGCCGGTGCCCCGCGCAAATCCGCCAGACTCCACGCGACCCGCAGCGAAAGGTCGAGCCCGCGGACCGAATCGCGCGACCGGGCAGCCTCATCCAGCGCGTCCTGCAGGTCCGCGGGAACGGGCCACCGCCGCCGAAGCTCGTGCGCCGGCACCGCTGCGTTCACCCGCCACGGGGTGCCAGCCAGGCGAGCTGCGGCCCTCGACCTCGCCTCCCGAACGCGATCGGCGACCTGCGCCGAGGTGGCCACTGGGGTGTCGCGATCGGCCAGTTCGACCAAAGACGGCCGACGCAGGGTCACCCGAACGTCGATGCGATCCAACAGCGGACCCTCGAGCCGAGCCAGGTAGCGCCGCCGCTGCACGGACGTGCAGGTGCAGGGACGGCCGGTGGTGTCGAGGGCGCGGCCGCAGGCACATGGATTGGTGGCGAGCACCAGCTGAAAGCGCGCGGGGAGTTCAACGTGGAATCCGCTGCGGGTCAGCGCCACCCGACCGGTCTCCATCGATTGCCGCAGCGCGTCGAGCGCGGTCTGGCCGAACTCGGCAGCCTCGTCCAGGAACAACACTCCGGCGTGGGCCCGGGTGACCAACCCGATGCGCGGACGGTCCGGGGTGCCGCCGCCGACTAGGGCGACATCGGTGCTGGAGTGGTGGGGGGCCATCACGGGCGGCCGTCGGATCAGCCCCGGCGGCGCACCCGGCTCGGTCAGGGCCCGGATCGCGGTCACCTCCAGAGCCTCCTCATCATCCAAGTCGGGCAACAACGACGCCAAGGTGCTGGCGATCAACGTCTTGCCCACCCCGGCCGGGCCCGCCAAACACAGGTGGTGCGCCCCCGCAGCGGCGACCATCAGCGCCCGACG
>JAUPKO010000115.1 GCA_030837395.1 Actinomycetota bacterium
GGCTCGCCCCCGCAACTCGGCTCGGCCCTGCAACTGGCCGCGATCCTGGCCGCGGCCGCCCTGGCCAACGCCCTAGCCCTGGTATCGACCATGTTGCGCTACTTGCGCGGGGTTCAGTATCAGCCGACCCGCGACCCCCTGACGCCGAATGCCCCGATTATCGGCCCGGGCGAATTGCGCGTGCTCGAGACGCCGTCGTGGTGGCTCGGGCCGCTCGCCCCGTGGCCCACTGCGGTGGTGGGAGCGCTCGCCTTCTTCGGGGTGACCGCCTTGGTGTGGTGGTGGCTCACCCACAACGCGACCGCCGCCGCCCCCGGCGCCCAGGCCGACGTCCACGCGGGCACGACGACTCCAACCGCCACTGAAGCGAACGTCGGGGCACCCCCCGCATGAGGCTGATGGCGATCACTCGAGGGCCGGACACGCCCTCGACCCGGTTCCGCTTCCGGCAGTACCTGCCGCAATTGCAGGCCGCGGGCGTCGACGTGACCGAGCGGGTGGCCCGCTACGGCGCCACGGCACCACCGGGCACCACCCTCGAGCGGCTGAGTTGGGCGGCTCGCACAGTGCCCCACGTCGTCGGTGCACCGCTGGCTGCCCGCCGCTACGACCGCGTGCTGCTGCAGAAGCCGCTGCTGCTGCTGCGGCGCACGCTTGAACCTGCGCTGCCGCGCGGCTACGTGTTCGACATCGACGATGCGCTGTGGGTGGTGGATCCGCGCGGGGTGGACGGCATCGCCCGCCGCGCCGGGACCGTACTGGCGGGCAACGCCTACCTGGCCGACCATTTCTCGACGGTGGCAGACCGCGTCGAAGTGGTGCCCACGGGGGTCGACCTCACGCGATGGCGACCGGCCCCCCGGGCCGAACGGCCCACGATCGTGTGGAGCGGCGGTGACCGGCAATACCCGGACCTCGCCCGGCTGGCACCGGCCCTGGCCACGGTCCTGCGCGATCGCCCTGATGCCCGGCTGCGGATCATGTCGGACCTACCGCCACCGGCCGACCTGGGGTTGCCGCCCGCGGTGGTGGAATTCGTGCGATGGTCGCCCGCGGCCGAAGTCGCGGCGCTGAACAGCGCCTGGGTCGGCATCATGCCGCTGCAGGACAGCGCCTGGGCCCGCGGCAAATGCAGCTACAAAATGCTGCTCTACATGGCCAGCGCGGTGCCGGCGGTGGCCTCCCCCGTGGGCATGAACATCGAGGTGCAGGCCGCCGGGCCGGGGTCGGTGCTGGCGGGATCGCGGGACGAGTGGATCGATGCGGTAGGTGGCCTGCTCGACGACCCGCAGGCATCGGCCCGGTTCGGGTCGGCGGCGCGCGCGACTGTGGCGGCGCACTACGACGCGGCTGTGATCGGGCGGCGGCTGGCCACGCTGCTGCTAGCCTGACCGCCGTGAGCGAAGACGGGTCGGTGGCTGGTACGTGGAGCCGCATAGAGGACCCTCGGGGGCTGCTGGCCGCAGCCTCGGCCGACCACCCCGTGATGCTGGATCTCGGCTGCGGCAACCTGCGCCAACACCCTGACGCAATTGGGGTGGATGTGCTGCCAGCGCCGGCCGTGGACGTCGTGGCCGACGCTGCCCATGTGGTGGCGGCGCTGCCGGATGCGTCGGTGTCGGCGGTCTACTCCCGGCACTTCTTCGAGCACCTGGACGATCCCACCTCGCTGTTCCTGGCCCTGGGCCGGGTGGTCCGCCCCGGCGGCACCGTGCACGTGATCGTGCCGCACTTCTCCAACCCGTACTACTACAGCGACCCCACCCACAAGCAGTTCTACGGCCTCTATACCTTCTCGTATCTGGCCCGCGACGAGCGGTTTCGTCGGGGGGTGCCCAACTACTTCGGCACCCCGGACTTTCGGATCGACGACGTGCACATGGCCTTCGTGACCACCCGCCGGTACCCGCTGAGTTACACCGCCAACAAGGTGATCCAACGCCTGGTCAACGCCCGGCCGGCCAATCAGGAGGCCTACGAGATGCGCTGGTCGAGCATCTGGCCGTGCTACGAGGTGTCGTGGCGGTTGACCCGGGTCTAGCGCCCGACCCGGGCCCACGACCGCGCGGCCCACGACCGCCCCAGCGCTAGGGGGTAGTCCCGCCGCATGTGCCGGGCCAGCAGCTCGACCACCTCGACGTTGGCCTCCCCGAGCGGGTCCCGGACTCCGGCGTCGGCGAAGGCCGCACCATCGCGCAGCAGCGCCGCCAACTCGGCCCGTGGCTCGGCACGCCCGTGGACACCGAGCGCATCGTCGATCAACTCGGCCAGGGCCGCCGGGATCGGGTCCACCGACGGCAAACCCGGGTCGTGCGCCGCGGCAGTGGTCAAGAGTCGTTGCAACGTGCGTCGGTCGGCGTGCGGCCGGGTGCGGATCGTCATCTGCAGTGCCGCGGTGAGTTCGGCCGAGTGCCGCACGTTGAGCCGGGGCAGGTCCGTGATGATCCCGGGAACCCCGACGATCACGTCCATCGCCCGACCGAGTTCGGTGGCCGGCGACATCCCGGGGAGGTGCACCGTGGTCACCTCACCAGAGCCGCGCCACGCCTGCTCCAACGGCCCCACCTGCGCCCAACCGGTGACCGCGTCCTCATCGCGAGCAAGGATCGCCCTCAACTCCCGCCGCAGCCACACCGCGAAGGGTGGCACCACCTGCATCTTCGCGATCTGCCAGTAGTTGGACGTCAAGCCCTTCGTCGCCGGGCGTCGCACCACGACGACTCGGACGACTCGGTCAGGGAAGAGGTCCAGGGTGCGGCGGATCAGTTGCGGTCCGGCAAGGCTCAGGTTCTCGGCGCTGAGGATCAGGTGCTCGGCATCCACGGGAGTGCCGGCGTGCAGGCGGCCGACGGCGGCCCCCGGCGACGACGACCGCCACACGGCAGCGAGGTGGCGCCGTTGGGCCTGGGTCGAGCGCGCCCAGTAGTGGGTGTCGGTGCGGGCGAGGTCGGCAACTGCTGCGCTGGCGTTGATATCACCCCGCGGTGCTGCGTAGCCGCGACCGATACCGGCCAGGGCCGCCCCGTGGGTGCTCAACGCGGTCTGCAGCGAGGTCGTGCCGGATTTCGGGGTCCCGATGTGCAGGGTGAGGGTGCGCATCATCGTCACCTTTCCGTCGGCTCTGCCGGCACGGCGCCGGTGATCGCGCGGCGGTCCCGCCGGGCGATCCACACGGCCGGCGCCACCATCAGCACACTCGCCAGCGAGACCAAGCCCGCCATGCCGTTGACGCCGAAGGTCTGCGACGCCGGATCAGCCAGGGCCACCAACACCACCGGACCGACCGCCGAGTAGGCCACCGTGCGCCACGGTCCACCGTAGACGCGGGTGAAGAAGTAGCAGACCTGCACCACCGACATGGCCATCACCCCGATCATCAACAGCACATAGAC
>JAUPKO010000116.1 GCA_030837395.1 Actinomycetota bacterium
ATCTGCTTGCGGCTGAACGCCAGGAGCTGGCGCGTGAGGGCCGCCGCGCGCTCGCCGCTCTTCTTGATCTCCAGGAGGTTGCCCCTGATCGGGTCGCCCTCGGGAAAGTCGGCCAGGGCGAGGTCTGTGTAGCCCAGGATCACCGAGAGCAGGTTGTTGAAGTCGTGAGCGACTCCTCCCGCGAGGCTGCCGATGGCATCCATCTTCTGCGATATCCGAAGCTGCTCCTGGAGCTTGTCACGCTCTGCATGGGCCTTCTTTCGTTCGGTGACGTCGCGGACGACGGCCAGCACGGAGGGCTGGCCACCCAGGACGAAGGGGCTGGTGATGATCTCCACCGGGAACGCGCTGCCGTCCTTTCGCCGGTGCTCCCAGTCGAACCGGGTGACGAGTTCCCTCGCCGGCGCCACCCGCCCGGGGACCTCGTCCCGTAAATTGGGCACTGCCAGGTCGGATGGTGACATCGCCAGCAACTCCTCCCGTGAGTATCCGTACCGCGACACCGCCACCGAATTGACCTCCAGGAACTGCCCGTGGGCGCCGACCACAAACACCGCGTCGGGTGATGCCTCGAAGAGCGACTGTGCCCGGACCTCGCTCTCCCGTACCGCTGCTATCGCCCGACGGCGCGAAAGGGCGATCCCGATGCTGGCGCCCAGCCCCTCAAAGAACGCAATGGTATTGCTGGTGAACATATCTTTGCGGCGGTCGTTGAGCTGAAGCAGGCCGATCACCTCGGCGTCGGACCGCAAGGGAACGAGCGCCACGGACTCGTAGCCTTGGCCATTGCAGCGGTTTCGGGTGGGTCCCTGGCGGTCCGTCTCGGTGGTCGATGCGAGGAGTTGTGTCGTGCCATTGGTCCAGAAGCTCCCTCCTCTGGTGAAGAAGGGCTTCGATGGATTGGTGCGCCCGCGAATCACAGTGCCGCACATGCACTCGAGCACCGGATTGCCGTCCGCGTCCCGAACGATCTCTCCGGCCGCGTCGCGTGCGCAGAGGTGGCGTTCGGCGTCGACGAAGGACCCCGGGAAGCCGTTGGTTTCACAGTAGGGAAAGTCGTCGCCCTCGCGAAGGCGAATGCCGACGGCTTCCATGCCCGTGTGCTCCTTGACGAGCAGAAGAATGTCCCGGATCAGTTCCGTGAAGTCATCGCCCCGATTCAGCGCCGCCAGCACTCGCATGGCCAGGGCCTGCTGCTCATCTCCCAATCTGCGCACAGTGATGTCGTGAGCGAACACCAGAACGCCGTCTTTGCCCTGATAGGTGATGGGCACCGCCGTCACGTCCACGGGAACCTCACTTCCATCCAGCCGAATCCAGGTCTCCGGGATGAGCGGGACGGATTCCATCTCCTCATTCGGAGTGCGAATTCGCCGGCGCGCGGTCTCCCAGACGGACGGATGGAACCGATCCATCACGGGTTGGCCTTGAAGCTGTTCGGGCGAGTCCGCTCCAAACAATCGGCAGGCCGCGCTGTTCACGTAGGAGAACCGCAGCTCAACCTGCACGAAAATCGCATTTGGCGCGCCTTCCACCAGGGAGCGGAACTGGGACTCGCTCTCCCGCAGGGCTAGACTCGCCCGCTCGGTCTGGTCTCGGGCCGCCACGGCGTCTTCCATGAGGTTGAGCGCGGCCACTCGGGATGCGTCCAGTTCCCGTATGGTGCTGTTCAGCGCGGCAGTCCGCTCCACAACTGCTTGTTCCAGTCCCTCTCGCACCCGGCGCATCGAGGCCGCCATTGCCTTCGTTTCGGTCAGGTCCCTCGCGACGACACAAACCCTATCGCTCCCGTCGGCCCGCGACGGGTCTATGGCCAGCCGCAGCGGCACCAGCGTCCCGTCGGCCGCACGGGCGGTGATCTCTCCCTCGACTCGCCGGGACAAGCCTTCCCGGAGCAAGGCCGCAAACGGTTCCGCCTGGCCCGGCGTCAGAAGGGAAGCGAACGTCGAACCGATCACGAGGCCCAGGGGCATCTTGACCAGTTCGGCAAAGCGCCGGTTGCAGAACAGGACCAAGCCCTCATTTGAAAGGGTCAGCGCGCCCTCGCTCATCTCTTCGAGAAACACCCGGTACGGGAGATCGGCGCCCTGGAGCGTGAAGACCTGATCCCCTCGGGGCCCCGACACAACGAGCGTATCCACCTCGCCGCTTCGGATTGCTCGCAGCGTCTCTTCGGCTTCGTTGAGCCGGGCGCGCAGCTCTTCGACTTCGCGCGTCCGCTCGTCCGGGGTATTCTCGTTTCCAGCCATGGCTACTGCTCCTCAGGCTCGAGGTCCAGCGCCAGCAGGACCCGGTTGCGGTTCGACAGATCGCCAATGAGGCGGCGCAGCGGCGGCGGCAGCGACTTGATGAGTGTCGGAGTGACGATGATCTGTTGATCCGTCGCCTCCTCGGGAACCTGGTAGAGATCGACGACGGTCAGCTCGTGGCGGCCCTTGAGGTAGGTCTCGCACAGCTTCTTGATGTTCACTACGGCATGCTCGGATCGCGGGGTCTTGCCGGAGATGTAGAGGCGCAGGACATATTTCCCCTCGAGGGATTTGGCCAGCATCCCTTCAAGACCCTCGGTCGAGTCGTCCACAGTATCCTCCTAGTATTCCAACGTGACTTGGCTACGAAGAGTCCAGGCGGGCCAAAACGCTACGGCGGTGGCACTGGTAGGCCGCGTAGTTCTGGAACTGGGTTCGATAGATGAGATCAAGAGCCA
>JAUPKO010000117.1 GCA_030837395.1 Actinomycetota bacterium
CAATCCGGTGACCAGCGACCGCTGACGCTTGCCTGAACGGTGCACCGTCCGCTTTCGGCAGCCGGGCTCGGCAGTCCCCGGCCCGACCTGTCCGCCGCAACGGCTGTCCGCGTTTCGCCCGTCAGGCCCTTGGACGTCACCCCGGTCGGCTACGTTGACTCGAAGTGGACTCAGCTCACGGGGGAACCAAGGGGAATGACGAAGGCACTGGGCGGCGGCAGCGGCGCCGTGGCGTCATCCTCGCACGCCGCGTGTGCCCGATTCCGCGGCACGGACCCGCTGATCACGGGAGTGAGCCGCCGGGGACTGGCCAAGGAGGTCGGCTTTGCCGACGAGTTCGGGGGCATTCCTGACGCAAGATGGATGCGCGCGCGCACGTTCGAGCGCCTAGTACGCGACGCCAAGTTCGCCAGCGAGGTCACCACCACCGCGGTCGGTCGACTCGGCTTGGACCGCCCCACAGCGGTGTCGATCGTGAACGCCCGTATTAACGTCGACCGTACCGCGGATCTCCTGGCGGACGCTCACGAGCGCGCGATGAACGACGGTGTCGCTACCTTGATTCACGAGCTCGCGGTGCCCTTCATCGGTTTTGAGGGTGACTCGGCAACAAACGTCAAACCCGATTTCGCGATCGTGGCCCCCAAGGTCGGCCCGGCCCACGGCAGTTGGCTGATCGTCGGCGATGCGAAGGACTACGAGCGGGTCCGCTCCCGCATCGACGATTCTCGGATCCTCAAGGGGTTCCTCCAAGTGGCTCTGGGCGCGGAGTCAGCGGCTGCATGGAGCAGGCTCCCCAACGGGATGGACGTCCACCTTTACGGGGTTCTGGCGGTGCCTCGGAACGCATTCCTGCAACCGGAAGCGATCGTCGAGGACCTGCACGACCACCGAGAAGAAGTCCGCCAGCGAGTCGACGAGCGGGTGAGCGAAGCCGAGGGCTTGGTGCCCGACCCTGAGGCTGCGATCGCCGAGTACGTGGGGCACCTGGAGGCGACCTTCGACCCGGATGGCTGCAGCACCTGCACCTTGTTCTCCTTCTGTCGGCAGGAGCTCCGCGACTCTACGGATCCCATCGACCTGCTTGTCGAGATCGGCGTCGCGCCGGCCGAGCGGCACCAGCTGACGGGCTTGGTCGACGGAACGGGAGTGATTGGCCAGCCTTCGCCATCGACGCGCGCCCGTGTCCTCGCGACGGTGTCGGGGGCCGGGCAGCCCACGGGACAGCGCCGCATCGACCCTGCCGGCGAACCGGGGACGATCAACGTCTGCATCGCGAAGTCCGACAGCGCTGCTTTGGGCGTCTATGGCATGGCGACCCGCCGCATCGACCACACCGGTTCCGGCGAGTGGACAGCACACGTCTTCGACGACCCGCAGTCGGACACCACCCGCCGGGCCATCATGAAGATCCTCGGCACAGAGCTGCTGGCCTCACTCAAGGACCAGCGCAAAGCCGCCGAGGCGAGCCAGTCGACGCCACTGCCCGTGCACATCGTGGTCCCGGACGCCGCGACGGCCGACGTGCTCACCTCGATTGCGGACACCCTGGCCGGTGTCGATCTCAGTCGGCTGCGCTGGAAGCGCGACAAGGAGATGGGGCGACCCGCGCTGACGTTCAACGGAGAGCCCGCCACCGTCCCCCGGCGGCTGACCGAGGTCGAGCGCCGCGGTGTCTCCTTCTTGCTGGAGGAGGATCGAGCCCGGGCCCTGACCCTGCGCTCCCCGATCGTGGACCTGCGGGCCGTTCTCGGTCGTCACCTCATCGCGGGCGGCCCTGCATCCAACGCCCTCCGCCTCGACTACCTCGTGCCGTGGACCCAGTCGAGCGGCGTCGAGAACAGGCACCGCGTGCTCTCAGACGAGATCGAGGCCGAGGTCCACACTCCCGGTGCGCGCCTGACGAATCGAATGTCGAACGCCATCCACGGAGCCCTCGTGGGCGACAAGCCGGGCCAGCCGCGGCCGGCCGACCCCGGGCGCTACGCCGACCTGATCCGCGAAGAGCTGGACTACAAGACGCGCGCCATGGACGCCGCGATCGCAGCATTGGCGCCGATACCGGCCTCAGCGCTGCGCGCGGTGCATCGCACCATCGAGGGAGACGCCCAGGAAGTGTGGCGCCGTCGGCTGGACCTGCACGCCTCCGACCTCGTGCGCTTCGGCCGCACGGGCGCCTGGTGGCGCAACGCGCTGGTCGAGGCGATCGACGCGGATACCGCCTGCAGCGAGCAACTGCGCGCACTGGCCAACCCGCAGGCCGCCCGCGAAGCGGCTATCGACGCCGGAACGCGCCACCTCGCCATGGCTCGAGTCGTCAGCACCGCTCCCCTAGTGCTCGAAGTCGACTCCCGGCGAATCGGGGTCGGTGACCGCATCGTGCTCCTGCACGTCAACGACCAACCATGCATCGAGGCTGCTGGGGTATCGATGCAGCAGCAGAAGGGCAGCTTCAAGTTCACGGGCCTGTCCATCGGCCCGCTCACAGGTGTCGACGGAGACCCCCGTCAATTCACGTGGGCTCCGGACCTCGTCCCTACCCTGCATCCCGGAGACGAGCTCGTGATCGCCGCTTTCAACGCGTTCTCCGAGAACAAGAGCAACCGCGACCTCCCGGTCACAAGGCCTAAGCCCGACGCTTACCGTGCCCCGACCCCGACCTGCACGGAAACGAGTTACGACCAAGACCCGACGGGACACCAGTTCTGCTGCCGCTCCCACGAGGCCGCCGAGGCCGAGGCCTCCGACGCCCTCGCGCTGCGACGCGCCAACGGCGAACTCAACCCCCAGACGTGGCCCCCGATCATCGACGCGGACGCCTTCGAGGTCCTCGCGCATGGGGCGCCCGTCGGAAATGCGGATGAGACGCCCGCGACCTCGCCACCGGATGACGTCACCGCGGACGACCTGGACTGACGATGATGACCTTCGACCCGCCCGCCGAGAGCGCAACTGGCGGCTCCAGCCATGAGGCAGCGGCCGCCGGTAATGCCGCCGTCGCCGACCAGGCGGCCGAGCAACTTCACGCCGCCCTGGACGGCAGTTCGGGTATCGACAAGATCCTGCTCAAGGCGGCGGCCGGTGCGGGCAAGTCCTACGTCCTCAAGCGCCTGGTCGCCGAGGCCCTGCAGCACGAGCGCTGCCTGCGCGTGGCCGTCATGGCGGCCCAGAACCGGCAGTTGTGGCCCCTGGCCGCCGGGTTGGGCAAGGCCCTGGGCCACGACCGCGTCTGCCTGTTCACCGCCGAGAGGTGGCTCGGCGAACTCCCCGACGACCTCGTGGCCCACGCATCAGTGGCTACCCGCACCGCCGACATCCCGGTGAGCGCCCAGGTCGTTCTGGCGACCTCCCACAAGTTCGACGCCTTCGGAGAGCGTGGCCGCCTGAAGGACCACCTTGGCGAGGGCGCCAACGGGGAGTCAACGTTCGACGTGCTGTTCATCGACGAGGCGTGGCAACTGCCCCACCACCGGTTCGAC
>JAUPKO010000118.1 GCA_030837395.1 Actinomycetota bacterium
GAGAGTGCTCACCCACCAGCCACGGCGCGAACAGCAGTCCCTCGCAGCCCGGCGGGGCGGTGGCCGCCAGAGCCGTCAGGGCGTCGAACGACGGTGGCAGTCGTGGATCCGCTGCCCCCTCCGCGCCGATCCCGCTGCCACCGCCGGCGAGGTCGTCGTGCGGCGCGATCACCTGCTCGCGCAGCCAGGCCAGGGCGGCGCCGGCCGTATCGATGTTGTTGATCACCAGCGGGAGTTCTGGTGTGAGCCCGGGCACCGTGGCGATGGTGTGCAGCAAGTCGGTCTTCTTGAACGGCACCGGCGCCGAGAGCCAGGCGGTGGTGGAGATCGCCAGGTGGGTGTGGAATGGCTCGACCGCCCCGCTGCCGACCGCAGCGGCATGGAAGTCCGGGATGCCGCTGACCACCGGAACGCCGGCGCGCACCCCGAACACGTCGGCCAACTCCGGCAGCAGGGTGCCCTGCACCGCACCGGTGGGCAGCAACGGTGGCAGCGTGGCCGGGTCACGCCGGGCCCGCCGGACGAGATCGGGGACGTAGGCCAGCGGCGCCCCCGGCCGGTTGTCAGTCAGCCAGCTGAGCACCATCGACGCCGGGGTTCCCGCCACCACACCGGTCATCCGCGCAGCCAGGTAGTCCACCGGTTCGAGCAGGTAGGCGGTACGCCTACCGACGTCGGCCAACTCGTGGGTGAGGACCTGCCAATGACCGGTGGGGTCGTCTCCGGCGGTACTCGGGGCGCCACCGGTGACGCGCAGCCACGGCAGCACCTTGTGCGGGGCATACCCGGCCACCGACAGCGGTCCGGAGATGATCGGGCGCACGTGCCGGCCCCCACGGGTGTCCGCCCACAGCAACACCGGACCGACCGGGGTGCCGTCGGCGCCGACCGGCACAGAACTGCCCCACTGCCCGGTGATGGCCACGGCGTGCAGGGCCTGACCGTCCACGGTGGCCGTCACCTCGGCGACTGCTTCGACCGTGGCGCGAATCCACTCTTCCGCGTCCTGCGTGGCGGTGCCGTCAGGTTCGATGGTCACGCTCACGCCGCGCAGGGCCTGCGCCCGAATAGTCCCGTCGAGGGCTACGGCAGCCACCTTGGGACCACCGTTGCCCAAGTCGACCGCCAGAATCCACGCCTCACTCATGGTCCGGTCGCTCCAACCCTGTCAATCCGTCGGCGCCACGGCATGCATCGCATCGAGCACCGCCACCATCAGGCCGTTGATCGTCTCGTTGCCCTGCGGCGTCCCGCCGAAGCCGTACATCGCCCCGCTCGCTGCGGGAGTCCCCCGATTGTCGGCGGCGTACCGCACCGCCCGGCCGAGGTCCGCCACGAAACGATCGGCCAGCCCGGGCGCCGTGTTGGGACGGGTGACGCAGAAGTGCAGCGCGGGTGGCAGTTGCAGTGAGTTGAGGCGCCAACCGGCCTCCTTCAACGCATCGTTGACCAGGTAGATGTCCACCGGATCCCCGCCGTCCGGGCCCTGTGCGGCGGCTTTGAAGGCGATCAGAAACGTCGGGTCCCCGATCACTTCCAGGCCGGGTGTGGCCTCGACTCCGGCCCGAATCACGGCAGCGGTGGCGAAGATCTCGGCGGCAGCGGACCTGTAGGCATCCGCACCGGTGGTCACCAGGGCCGCCCAGGTGGAGGCCACCAGACCACCACTTCGGGACCCTGCCAGCCCGGGTGAGAGGTAGAGCCCGCCGGGCCAGTCCGGGTAGGTGAAGTACTGGTTGTGGCGCAGTTCCGGCGAGGAGTACAACAGCGTCGAAGTGCCCTTGAGGGCGTAGCCGTACTTGTGGGTGTCGGCCGAGATCGACGTCACCCCCGGCACGCGGAAGTCCCAGCGCGGCAGGTCATAGCCCAACTGTTCGGCCCACGGCAGCAGGAATCCACCAAGACAGCCGTCCACGTGCATCCCGATGCCGTGATCGAGGGCTAGGGCGGCGAGTTCGACGATCGGGTCGATGAGGCCGTGAGGGTAGTTGCCGGCCGATCCAACCAGGCAGATCGTCTGGTCGTCGATGAGGTCTGCCATGGCCGCGACATCAACCCGGAAGTCATCGGCCAGCGGCGCGTGGCGCACCTCGATGCCCATCCAGTGCGCGCCCTTGTCCAGGGCCACATGGGCGGTCACCGGCATCACCACGTTGGGGACCGCTACGCCCCGCTCCCGCACGGCCTGCTCGCGGTACGTGAACAGCGCCGTCACCAGCGATTCGGACCCACCGCTGGTCACCACCCCGCAGGCGCCGGCGGCCGGATCGCCGTGCAGCAGGTCCAGCGCCATGGCAACGATCTCGGCCTCGAACTTGGTGGCCGAGGGAGACATGTCGCGTTGCAGGATGTTGGCGTGGGCATAGAGGGCGAACACTTGCGCCAGGTAGGCGTAGTGCTCGTGGTCGCCGGAGTAGAGGCTGCCGGAGACCAACCCCGCCCGGCCCATGGCATCCTCCCGGTCAGCCATGGCAGCGACCTCGGCCAGCACCTCCGCCCGATCCCGGCCGACATCCTCGATGGTCGTGAAGGTGTGCGACGAGGTCCGATAGGGGTAAAAGCCGTCGAGTAGATCGCTCACGAGTCTGCCTCCCTGCCTGGTGTCCGAAGACTGCCATCGCGGTCGTCCTCGACCGGCTCGGGCAACCACCGACCGAGGACCCAACCGAAGAACATCGAGCCGATGAACCAGCACAACACACCGGCCACCGGCGACGCGAACGCAACAGGGATCGACAACAGGAATCCAGGTATCGGGGTGGCCGCCCCCCAGGCCCGGTAGCGCAACTGCGCGCCCGACATCGGATTCAGGTACAGATCGTCACGCTGCGCCACCAGGATCAGCACGATCTCCAACGAACTGGCGCCGGCCACGAATGCGGCGAACATCGCCACGGCCACCGGGTTGCCCGAATACTCCCCCAGCGTCGAGGCTGTGAACGGCAGCAGGGCGATGACCGCCAGGTAGGCCAGGGTCACCGAGACGTATCGACTGCTGATGCGGCGCAACGTCGTGGTGAAGCGGTGGTTGGCCTTCCAGTAGACCGCCACCCAGAAGAACGCCAGCGCGTAGGCCACCAGCGCCGGACCCTTGGCTGTGATCGCCGTCCACAGCGATGCCGCCGAATTCGGGTCCTCGGCCTCCGGGGTGCCGATCTCGACGGCGACCAACGTCAAGGCGATCGCGAAGACCGCATCGCAGAAGAACACCAGCCGCTCGAAGCCCGCGGTCTCGCGCGGCCAGTATCGGGCGCTCCAGGGGTCGTCCTCAGGCGCTGACAACGGCATCCGCATCGAGTTGTTCGCGCAGGATGTCGAGGTGCCCGTTGTGCTGGGCGGTCTCGGCGATCATGTGCACGAGGATCCATCGCATGGTCACCTGCTGGTCGACGTCCCGCCGGGCCCGCGCATGGTCCTCGAGCTGGTGGCGATCGATCGCCTCGTTGGCCTCGGCGATCGCCGCCCGGTAGTCGGCCATGATGGCTGGCAACGGAGTCGACCGCACTCGCCACTCGGCGTTGGGATCGTCCTTGGTCCACGGCGGGCGCCAGTCCTGCCCGTCGAGCACGCGCAGGAACCAGAACCGTTCGACCGCCGCCAAGTGGCTGATGATGCCCGCCGGGGTGGTCAGGGAGGGGACCAGTCGGGTCTTGGCCTGTCCCTCGGTGAGACCAGTCAGGCGATGGCGCGCCAACTTGCGCTGAAAGTCCAGGAAGGCGAGCAGCATGCTGCGCTCATCGCTGAAGTCCTCCGGGGTGGGCCGCGACATGCGGGTCAGGCTAGCCTCACCTGGCGCACTCCGCCCGTCACTTGGCCATACTGACGCAGTGAGGGATGAGTCATCGCAGATGTGGGCTCGGCGAGCAGTGCAGTCGTGGGCCGCGTTCGACCAGGCGTGCGTGGTCGGCAGGGGCGCCCGGCTGCGGGCTCGCGAGCCCGGCGCCCGAGGCCGGGTTGCCGCGTGGCCACTGAGCCAGGTGCTGTGGTGTGCCAGCACGCTGGGTGCCCTGTCCGAAGCGACTGCTGACGCACCTGGGGTGGCCGCTGACATGGACTCGTGGTGGCTGTCGCTGCAGTGGTATCGCCGCGGCCAGGGCTACCTGGATCACCGTCCGCGCGGGCGGCGCTACTACGACGACAATGCCTGGCTCGGGCTCGTCGCCGCCCAAGAGGGCATCCTCACCGGCGCCGATCGTTGGTGGGCGCGTGCCGGGCAGATCGCCCGTTTCGTGGCGGAGGGCGCCACCGAGTCCGGCGCGGTGTGTTGGGTCGAGGGCGGCGACACGCGCAATGCCTGCTCCACCGGGTCGGCAGCTCTGCTGTTCGACGCTTTGGCCCGCGAGGCACCCGGCTTGGCACCTTCGGATCGCACCTACTTCAGCAACCAGGCAGAAGCCGCCCGGGCCTTCCTGCAGGGCCCACTGATGCGCTCGGACGGTTTGGTCGCCGACCATGTGCGTCCGGACGGCTCGGTGGAACCGTCGGTGTGGGCCTACAACCAGGCGTTGCTGCTGCAGTTGGAGTCGCGCCGCGGTGACGACGCAGCGGCCGACACCGTGGCGGATGCCGTCGAGCGGGGCATGCCGGCGCCGGTCATGGCACACCAACCCGCCGTGTTCGCTTGCATCTGGTGGCGGGCACTGCTGGCCCACCGCGCCCGGCAGGGGGCGCAGGCAGTACCCGAGGTTGAGCGCTACCTGCACCAGGCCTGGGACCGGGGACGCGACGCCCAGGGGCTGTTTCGCGGGGTGAGCAGGTACGACGCCGGAGTGGTGCTGGACCACGTGTCAGTCACCGGACTGCTGGCCGCGTATGCCGCCGGCCCGACGGTGTGGCGGGCGCTGCTGTAGGCGCGCCATCGGCCCGGAACGGGCCTACTATTCCCGCATGGCCACCCCGGCCGAGGCCGCCACGACCGATCAGACACCAACCGCCGATCCGCGGCTGGTCGCCCGCGTCGTGGGCAAAGCGCACGAGTTGTTCGTCAACGGCATCGGTGCCGGTGCCGGTGGTGTGCGGGCGGTGGTCCTGGACTCGTGGCAGCGATCCACCCATCACGGCGTCGACCCGACCCACACCGAACCCCCACACGACCTCTCCGACGCAGGCCTGCAGGCGGCACGCGCGGCCAGCCCACTCGCGCCGGTGATGCCGCTGATCCGCGATCTGCTCACGCACGCCGCCACCGACAGCGGCCACGTGGTGGCGGTCGGCGACGCCGCCGGACACCTGCTGTGGGTCGAGGGAAGCCACCAGTTGCGCTCACGAGTGGAAGCGATGGGATTCACCGAAGGTGCATTGTGGTCGGAGTCGGCTGTCGGCACCAACGCCCCTGGCACCGCGCTGGCGCTGAATTCACCCATGCAGATCGTCGGACCGGAGCACTTCGTGGCGGCTGTGCAGCAGTGGAGTTGCACCGCGGTGCCGGTGCACGACCCGCGCGATGGGTCGCTGCTGGGAGTGCTCGATGTGACCGGCGACGAATCCGTGGCCTCGACCCAGACGCTGGCCCTGGTCCGAGCGACCGTCGCCGCGGCCGAAGCCACCCTGCGATCGCTGCCGACCAGCACGCCGGCGGCCACGGCAGGACCCGGTCAACCCGGCGGCCCCTGGCTGTTGGAGGTGCTCGGGCGCGACACCGGCGAACTCGTGCGCAATGGCCACCGGCTGAAGTTGAGCCCTCGCCACACCGAGCTCATGCTGTTGCTGGTGCGCCACCCCGCCGGGCTGACCGCCGAGCGGCTCGCGCTGCTGTTGCATGAGCATGACGTGCCCTCGGTGACGATCCGCGCCGAGTTGGCCCGGCTGCGCAGGATCCTGGGCAGCGACGCGCTCGTCTCCCGGCCCTACCGCCTCACGACTGCGGTGGTGACTGACGTCGACGACGTCGCCCGGGCCCTCGAGGACGGCTCGCTGCGGGCGGCGCTGCACCGCTATCGCGGACCGATCCTGCCCAACTCGGAGTCGCCGGCCGTCGCCGAGCTGCGACTAGACCTGGGCACCCGGCTGCGCCGAGCCGCCCTGCGCAGCCGGGATCCCGAGGACCTCCTGGCCTTCGCCGCCAGCACCGACGGCCGCGACGACCCGTCGGTGCTGCGAGCCGCCCTGGACCGGCTGCCCGGCTCCTCCCCCCGCCGATTCGCCATCGAAGCGCGGCTCGCGGTGCTCGACCGGCTCTACGGCTGAGCGCAACTTCGCCCGACTGCAACGTTGTTGCAACGTCTTGCCGTCTACCGTCCTGCTCACCACTTCGACGCGTGTGACCCACGCCACATCAAGGAGCAGTCATGACTGTCTACGCCCCGCCCGGAACCGAAGGCGCCGTCGTCGCCTACAAGTCCCGCTACGACAACTGGATCGGCGGCAAGCGCGTCGCCCCCGTCAAAGGCCAGTACTTCGAGAACGTCTCGCCGGTCAACGGCAAGCCGTTCTGCGAGATCGCCCGCAGCACCGCCGAGGACATCGAACTCGCGCTCGACGCGGCCCACGCGGCCGCGCCGGCCTGGGGCAAGGTTTCGGCCAGTGAGCGTGCGGTGATCCTCAACAAGATCGCCGACCGGATGGAGGAGAACCTCGAGGCCATCGCCGTCGCCGAGACCTGGGAGAACGGCAAGCCCGTGCGTGAGACCATGGCCGCCGACATCCCGCTGGCCATCGACCACTTCCGCTACTTCGCCGGCGTACTGCGCGCCCAGGAGGGCTCGATCTCGGAGGTCGACGACGACACCATCGCCTACCACTTCCACGAGCCCCTCGGCGTCGTCGGCCAGATCATTCCGTGGAACTTCCCGATCCTCATGGCCACCTGGAAGCTGGCTCCGGCGTTGGCCGCAGGCAATGCGGTCGTGCTCAAACCGGCCGAGCAGACCCCGGCGTCGATCATGCTGCTGATGGACCTGATCGGCGACCTCCTGCCCCCGGGTGTGCTCAACATCGTCAACGGCTTCGGCATCGAAGCCGGCAAGCCGCTGGCCTCCAGCAACCGCATCCGCAAGATCGCCTTCACCGGTGAAACCACCACCGGCCGGCTGATCATGCAGTACGCCAGCGCCAACATCATCCCGGTCACGCTGGAACTCGGCGGCAAGAGCCCGAACATCTTCTTCGAGGATGTCGCGGCCAAGGACGACGACTTCTACGACAAGTCCCTCGAGGGCTTCACGATGTTCGCGCTCAACCAGGGCGAGGTGTGCACCTGCCCGAGCCGGGCGCTGATCCAGGAGTCGATCTTCGAGAAGTTCCTGTCGGACGCAACCGAGCGCACCAAGGCGGTGGTGCAGGGCAACCCGCTGGACACCGACACGATGATCGGCGCGCAGGCCAGCAACGACCAGCTCGAGAAGATCCTGTCTTACATCGACATCGGCAAGACCGAAGGTGCCCGCCTGGTGTGCGGCGGCGAGCGGGTGGACCTCGGCGGCGACTTGAGCGAGGGCTACTACGTTGCCCCGACGATCTTCGAGGGCAAGAACTCGATGCGCATCTTCCAGGAGGAGATCTTCGGACCGGTGGTGTCGGTCACGCAGTTCAGCGACTACGACGACGCGATCCACATCGCCAACGACACCCTCTACGGCCTCGGTGCCGGGGTGTGGACCCGCGACATGAACACCGCTTATCGGGCCGGCCGGGCGATTCAGGCCGGCCGGGTGTGGACCAACAACTACCACGCCTACCCGGCACACGCGGCCTTCGGCGGCTACAAGGGCTCGGGCATCGGCCGGGAGAACCACCTGGCCATGCTCGAGCACTACCAGCAGACCAAGAACCTGTTGGTCAGCTACTCCCCCACCAAGCTCGGCTTCTTCTAAGCCGGCCACGACCGTGACCCACATGTCACGGGTCGAGGTGACCCCGGAGGCGGCGGACCTGCTCCGCCGCCTCCGGGCTGACCACGGCCCCCTGATGTTCCACCAGTCCGGCGGCTGCTGCGACGGGTCCTCGCCGATGTGCTACCCGCTCGGGGAGTTCCTCGTCGCCGAGGGCGCCGACGTGCTGTGGGGCACACTGCACATTGACGACATCGAGGACATCGACGTGTGGATGTCGGCCAACCAGTACGAGTACTGGAAGCACACTCACCTGACGATCGACGTCGTGCCAGGCCGCGGCGCCGGCTTCTCGTTGGAAGCACCCACCGGCAACCGATTCCTGATCCGGTCCCGTCTGCTCAGCGACGCCGAGTACGAGGCTCTCAGTCCTCCTGGCCGGTGACGGCGCCGAGGGCGTCCTCGGCCTTCTTGGCCCAGTCGAG
>JAUPKO010000119.1 GCA_030837395.1 Actinomycetota bacterium
CAGCAGTGCGGCGCCGGCGACGACCGCAGCCGCAGCTGCTGCCGCCGACAGACCCCAGCGGGCACGCTTTGAGGGTCGCGCGTAGGTCGGTTGGGCAACTCCCGTGGGGACCGGGCGGTCCATGGTGAGGGCGGAGAAGGATCGGCGAAGGTCGGCGGCGGCGGCGCGGTCCTCGTCGGTGAGATCGTTGAAGTCGGGGTTGCTGGTCACGGTGTCACCTCGGGGTTGCTGGATTGGATGCGGGAGCGAAGCGCGGCGAGGCCGCGGTGCAGGTGGGTGCCGACGGAGCCGGTTGTGATGCCCAGTTCGCGGGCAGTCTCGGCCCCGGAGAGGCCGAGCAGCACGCGCAGGGCGATGACCTCGCGTTGGCGTGCCGGCAGTTGACGCAGGGCGTCCAGCAGGGCCGGATCAATCGGACTGGGCGGCTCCGGCGCAACCTCGGGTCGGGCGAGCTTTGTGACTAGAGTCGACGTTCGCTGCCGGTGCCGATGGCGATCGGTGCGTAGATTGAGCGCCGTGCGCACCACCCAGGCCCGCGGTGACGGGTGGTGCTGCAGTTCCGGCCAGCGGTCCAGCGCGCGGGCGAAGGCCTCAGCCGTGACGTCCTCGGCCTCCGGCACGTCGGCCGTGGCTGCCACCATGGCGCGCAGGCAGTCGTCCTTGGCCGCGAGGTAGAACTCCTCGAAGGTCACTATTCTGGTCGACCCTTCAGGTGGGTCGGGCGAAGTGAGTTTCACATTCCTACAACGAACAACCCCCCGCCGTCATTGACACAGGCGATTCCCGCACAACTCCCGGGCCCCAGCTTGCTGCCCCACAAGATGCCGCCCCCGCAACGTACGTGCCGCGCCGCTGCGGGCCGCCTACCCGGACCGGTAGGCGGCCCGCAGCAACTCAGATCGGGTTACAGCGACTTCGTCGCCAGATACCAGTCCTTCTTGGTCAGGGACGCGTCGGCCTTGCGGGCGGCCAGGGCCTCCGCGGTGCGGGGTGCACCCACCACGACATCATCGCCGGGGCGCCAGTTGGCTGGGCACGAGACGCCATTGGCGTCTGAGGTCTGCAGAGCATCGACGAGGCGCAGGATCTCGTCGATATTGCGCCCGGCGTTCATGGGGTAATAGATGACCGCGCGGATCTTGCGGGCCGGGTCGATCACGAACACGGCGCGCACGGCGGAAGTGTCGCCACCTTCGCCGGGGTGGATCATGCCGTAGGCGTGCGAGACCTTGAGATCGAGGTCGGCGATGATCGGAAAGGGAATCGCCACGCCCTGCTTCTCCTCGATGGCGTTGACCCAGGCCAGGTGTGAGAAGACGGAGTCCACCGAGTTGCCGATCAGTTGCACATCACGCTCGGCGAAGTCGTCCGCCCGCTCGGCGAACCCGATGAACTCAGTGGTGCAGACGGGGGTGAAGTCGGCCGGGTGGCTGAACAGCACGATCCACTTACCGGCGTAGTTGTCCAGCGTGAGCTGGCCGTGGGTGGACTCGCTGTCAATCGCCGGGGCGGTATCGCCGATGCGGGGCAGGGAGATGACGGGTGCGTCAGTCATGGTCTGGTGAGTTCCTTTTGGTTGGTTGGTGGAGAAATGCAAAATCGGCGCCTCCCGAGTGACCGGGGGCGCCGACGGCTGAGGGTGGTGCACTGACTTGGCACCTCACAGGCGAGCCGTCGACGACGGACAACACACGTTGAGGGCCACGGGTAGGACTCTAATCACCAACCCGCCGCGGGTGGGGCAGGGGGTCGGTCAGTTGTCGGCAAGAAGCTCCAACAACAAGGGCAGCACCTCCTCGGGGGCACGCTCGGGCAGCCAATGCCCCTGCCCCGGCAGGGCTACGAAGGTGTAGGGGCCGGTGACGAAGTCGGCCGTCAGCAAGGCGGCCCCCTCGCCCAGGGCGGGATCGTTGCGACCCCAGATGTAGAGCGTCGGCACGCTGATCCGATGCATCGCGAGGGATGGCTTGACCATGTCCCGCGGCAGGGCTCGGTACCAGCGCAGCATGGCTGTCAAGGCGCCCGGCTCGTTGGCCCGCTCGGAGTAGTGCGCGACCGACTCCGATGGCAGGCCGCGCATCACCGCGGACCAGAACGGCCGTCCCGGCTTGAGCACCTGCTCGGCCAGCACCGGAACCTGGAACATGCCCATGTACCAGGACCGCAGCCCCTGGGTGGTTCGCGTGAAGGCGCGGGTCATGGCCCCCGGGTGCGGGGTTGACAGCACCGTGAGGGTGCGGACACGCTCGGGCGCGGCAGAGGCGAGTGCCCAGGCCACCGCACCGCCCCAGTCATGCCCCACCACGTGGGCCTGCTCAGCGCCCAACTCGTCGAGTAAACCAAGTGCGTCCGTGGTCAGCGGGCCGAGTTGGTAGTCCGAGGTGGCTCCGGGGCGGGCCCCCGGGGAGTAGCCGCGCTGGTCAAGCGCGACCACCCGGTAGCCGGCCTGGACCAGGCCGGGCGTGAGCAGTCGCCACGAGGTGCGGTCCTGGGGGAAACCGTGCAGCAGGAGCACGACCGGACCGTCGTCCGGCCCGGCGATGTCGTAGTCGAAGGTCATGCCGTTGATCTGCGCGGTTGCCATGGCGGTCAGGGTACGCGTTGGCGATGCGGCACACTTGTGCCGACCGAGGTCAGGGAGGGCAGATGGCGCAGCGACCCCAAGCGCCTCCAGCAGGACCCGCCGCGACGCCGCGGCGTCGACTGCCGTGGGCGTCGGTGGTGATGACCGCGGTGATTGTGACCGCGTTGATGATTCCCGGTCCGGACCTGCCGAAGGTGGGATTCAACGGCATCGACCTGCTGGTCCACCTGTGCCTGTTCGGCGCTTGGGGGGCCGCCGTGCAATGGGAGTGGGCGCTGCGCGGGTGGCAGCAGTTGCTGATCGGGGCAGCGTTCGCCGTCGGCACCGAGACCCTGCAAACGCTCGCGGTACAGCGGACGTTCTCGGTGTCGGACATCGTCGCCGACTTCGTCGGTGTCAGTCTCGGTGCCGCGCTGGCTTGGGCCGTTCGCCAACGCTCACGACAGGCCGTTGAACAACGCTGACGCGGCCGGCGAGTCCCACTCCAGCGCGGACTGGCCGTCGATCTCCAGCGTTCCCTCGACCGTCGGCACCGTGGTCGCTGTGCCCCAACCCAGCGAGATCATGCCCATCGCCACGCCGATTCGGGTGAGGTCGAGGATGCGGGTGTTGCGACCTGTGGTGAGCGCCTGCCCGGCCTCGTGGGCCGTGCCGAAGGCCCGCCATGGCAACAGCCAGGTCAGCGGGCTCATGCCCTTCTTTGCCACGGCTGACATGAACTCCTGCTGGCGTTCGATGCGGCCGAGGTCGCCCTTGGGGTCCTGGTATCGCATGCGCACATACGCCAGCGCAGTGGTGCCGTCCATGGTCTGACAGCCTGCGCTCACGTTCAGGCCGCTGAACTCGTCGGCGTAGTCCTGGCTCGGGCACAGAATCACTCCACCGAGCGCGACGGTGGTGGCGGCGACTCCGGCGAAGCCGATCTCGACATAGTCGGTGATCTCCAAGCCGGTGGCCTGCTCAACCGTGGTGATCAGCAGTTGGGGCCCGCCCAGGGCGAAGGCGGCGTTGATCTTGTCAGTGCCGTGCCCAGGGATCGGCACCCACGAGTCGCGCGGGATCGACACCAACGTGGGGGTACCCAGCGCAGGGATGTGCAGCAGCATGATCGTGTCGGTGCGGCCGCCTTCGACCGATCCGGTGCTCAGTTCGGCCTGCTGATCCTCGGTGAGTCCGGCCCGGCTGTCGCTGCCGACCATCAGCACGTTCATGCCCGAGGACGTTGCCGAACTCACCGGTGGGAGCGCATCGACCTTGTTGACCGACAGCGCGAACACGCTCACCACAGCCACGAAGTAGGCGACCAAGGCGATGACGATCCAACTCAGCACGTGTCGTTTGCGCCGGCGGGTGGCCGGTGGCGGGGATGCGCCCGATGCCGGCGGCTGCGGTGGCACCCCGGGTGGTGGCACCTTGGGCACCACCGGCGGTGCGGCCGGCGGTGACGCCGACTCGGGCCCG
>JAUPKO010000120.1 GCA_030837395.1 Actinomycetota bacterium
CCCGGATGAACGTTGCCATCGCACCGTCGACCACCGACACCGGCTTCGCCAACCGGCAGGACGCCGTCAACCGCGCCCAAACCTTCACCTTCACCCAAGTTCCGTGTGGCGCCTACACGGTCGTGGTGACCGGCTACGGCCCGAACGGCTCCGCTGAATTCGGGCGCAAAATGATCAACCTGTGCAACACCGGCCTCGTCACCGCGAATCAATGGAAGTTGGTCTACGGCAAGGCCACCATCGCGGGCAACAACGTGGACATGGTGTTCGGCAATGAGGCGCGCGTCATCTCCACCCTGCCGCGAACCTCGCCGGACATGGTGTACTCGACACAGGCCACGCTGATCTCCGGCTCCGGCTACGGGATCTGGAGTCGCGCGACTGTGATCAACGGCGCCGCAGTGTCCGGGTACTCGTTCCAATTCGATCCTGGTTATGCGGGTGTCAACCCCGGCTTCGGCCAGGCGCTGTTGCTGCGGGTGTGGAACAACGGCGCCGAGTGCGGCAACCCCATCGCCAAGGTCAAGTGGCCTGCCGGCCTGCAGGTCAACACCGTGCACCAAGTGACGGTCGTGACCAAGGGCGACACCCTCTACGCCACGATTGGTGGCCTGAAAATGTTCGACGTGCCCAGTCTGAAGGCGGCATTGGCGGCCAGCAAGTGCAACATGCCCGAGCCCAAGGGCTCGCAGGTCGGCTTCCGCACCTGGAGTTCCACAGGCAAGGCTGTGTTCCGCAACACGACGATCAACTGACGACGTCGAACCCCGGGCCATGCTGGGCCAGGCGAGCGAATCCCTCGTCCAGCGTGACCCGGGGTTGCCACTGCAGCACCTGGCGAGTGTGACGCTGGTCGAACCAATGGGCGGTGGCGAGTTGCACCGCGAGGAACCTCGTCATCGGCGGATCGTCGGTGCGCCCCGCGATTCGCCATACCCCCTCGGCGACGCCACCGCCGAGCCAGGCCACCGCCCGCGGCACCGAGTGCTGGGGTGGCGGCTGCCCGCCTGCGTGGCAGATGCGCTCGAACAGTTCGGCCACGGTGCGCGGCTCACCGTTGGACACCACGAATGCCTGGCCATGGCCCACCTCGGCGCGGTCGACGGCAGCCACAACGGCCTCGACCGCATTGTCGATGGAGGTGGTGTCGACCAGCGCGCGGCCGCCGCCGACGAGGGCCAACCGGCCGGCGCGGGCCCGCTCGACGATGCGGCCCACGAGTTGCGTGTCCCCCGGGCCCCAGATCAGGTGCGGGCGGATCGCGATCGTCGCGAACCCGGGAGCGTCTGCGGCCAACACTGCCACTTCAGCCGTTGCCTTGGTCCGCGAGTAGTGACCCTTGGCGTGCGCCGGATCTGCCGGGCCGGCGCCAGCACCGGCCAACGCGCGGCCCGAGTGGGCCACCGACGGCGATGAGATAAACACGAATCGACGCGCGCCACCAGCCAGGGCCGCGGTAAGCATCGTCTGAGTGCCGACCACGTTGGTGCCGTGGAAATGGGCGGCCCTGCCCACCACCCCCACCCGGGCCGCGAGGTGGATGACCGCCTCGGCGCCGACCGCCGCACTTCGCGCGGATTCGGCATCGGTGAGGTCGGCCAGGAATTCACCGAGCCCAAGTTCGGCCGCCACCGGCGAGGCCCTCCGTTGCAGCACCACCACCTCGTCACCGCGTGCGTGCAGCGACCGCACCACCCCGGCACCGAGCAGGGAACTCGCCCCCGTGAGCAGAATCCTCACGGCTTGCCCACGCGACCGCCGTCCAGCACCCGCTGCGCCCAGCGGCCCACGGCCACCCGGTCGATTTTGGAGTTGTGCCGGATGTCCACCGGCAAGTGCCGTACCGCCAGCACCGCGGCGATTTCCGGCGGCGCCGCTGCGGGCATCGCCGACACCTGCGCCCGCACCGCTTCGCGTAGCACCGCCGGGGCCAGGCCCGGCTTCAGGCCCGCCACTTCCACCACCACGACCACCTGCGCCGTCCCGCGTGGACCGACGCCTACCGCAGCTGCCCGCCGGACACCTGCGACGGACTCCACCCGGCGCTCGATTCCCACCGGGGTGATGGGGCCATCCGCCGTGACGATCACGTGCAGCAGACGACCCTCGATCCACAGCCGGCCCTCGTCATCGAAGTGACCCACGTCCCCGGTGCGGTGCCACCCCATCGGCGTGCTGGCCGCCTGCTCGGTGACCCACAACCGGTCGTACCGCTCTTTCGTGTGCGCAGCCTGCACCAGCACCTCGCCGGTCACGCCGGCATCGGTGGTGAGAGTGAGACCCGGCACACCAGCCGGATCCAACGGGGCGAGCTGCACCAATACCCCCGGCACCGGCCGCCCCACGCAGGTGCCGTTGCCCACACCAGCACGATCCATCTCTGCGAGGTCGATGTCGGCCACGGGCAGCACCTCGGTCATGCCATACGGCGCATGTGCCTGGGCCGCTGGCAGCAGTGCACCTACGTCGTGCAGCAACTCAGCGGGCACCGGCGCACCAGTCGACAGCAGCAACCGCACCCCGGCAAGGGCTGACGCACCGGCCGGCGTCAACGAATCCGCCGTCGCGACGACGTTCATCCAGGCCGCCGGCGAGGCGAATACCAGCGTCGCCTCGATGGCATCCGCGGCGTCGCCGAGGGCCTTCGCGGTCAACGTGCGCGGGGCCGTGAGGTCCATGTCGGGCACTGCCGCCGGAATTCCCAGCGCGGCACCGAACAGCGCGAAGGGTCCGAACGCGGCCACAAGCCGGTCCGTCGAGGTGATCGAGTAGAGCGCTGCGAGGGCGTCGCGCTGCGCCAGCAGTTGCCGGTGCAGGTAGAGCACGCCCTTGGCCGGACCGGTGGCGCCGGAGGTGAAGGCGATGGCGGCCGGATCAGCGCGTCGGGGCGGCGGCGGACCCAACTGCGACCCCGCCCCCAGCCGTTCGATCCGCTCCAGGCTCCACTTCACCCGCAGGGTCCGCCGCGCCGACGAGGTGATCGGGCCCACCGATATCAACTGGGCACCGGTGGCCATGAGCCGTGCGGCAGCCAGCCCCTTCACACCACCGATCAGGTATTTCGGGCCGGCGCTGCGCAGCGCCGTGCGCATGCCCCGCACGCCCAGTCCGGCGTCCACGACCACGGCCACCGCGCCGACCCGCCAGACGCCGTACAGCACGGCGGTGAGGTCTGTACCGGGTGGCACCAGCAGGGCGATCCGGTCCCCCGACTGGACCCCGATGATGGCCAGCCCGGCGGCCACGGCCTCAACCCGCCGATCAAGGTCGGCGAAGCTGATCGCAGCTTCGATGCCATCTGGGCCCACTTGCGTCACAGCGGCGACCGCAGCCGTCTCGGGGTCGGCGGCGCGACGGGCGATGCCCGACCACAGGTGGGGGCCGAGGAACGAGTCCTGCTCCGTCGTCCCACTGGTCGAGCGCAGGGCCTCGGCCTCCGGGAAGACCCGCACATCGTCCCGGTCGAGCGGGGGGGTGTCTCGGCCGAGGGCCGTGCGGCTGCGAGTGGCCACCCAGGTGGCGACGTCGGCGGCGAAGGTCGGCGCGTCTTCGGGTACGAAATGGCTCGACCCCTCGTACCGGTGCACGTCGGCATGCGGCATCCGGTCGATCAGATCCCGAAGGTAGAGGTCGGAGAATACCGGGTCGCGCGGCCCCCAGAGCAGCAGCACCGGCACGTCGGCCAACTCGTCAAGGCCCTCCGCGATTGCGTCCAGCGGACGGGCGCTGACCGCGTCCGGCTCCAGCGGAATGTCTCGAACGAAGTTCTCGATCGCATGCCGACGGTCAGTGTCAGGGTAGGGCGCGTAGAAGCCGGCGCGGACCTCCGGCGGCGGCACTGGCCGCGACATGTAGAGCGCCGCTCGGATGAAGGTCTTGCTGCGCGAAGTGACCGAGGGTAGGACACCGGGCAGCCGGGCCGCGCGAATCACCGTCGGGGCAGCGGCCTCGGCCGGCTGGTGCACTCCGGTGTTGGCCAACACCACGCCGTCGAGTTGATCGACATGCCGCAAAGCCCAGCCCAACGAGATCGGTCCGCCCCAGTCGTGTGCGACGGTGATGATCCGCCCGTCCCGGCCCTGGCCGGTCAACCCCAAAGCGTCGGTCAACGCGTCGACGTCATCGATCCGCTGCGCCAGCGGGCGTACCGTGCCCGTGCGCTCGGAGAAGCCCATGTCGAGTTGATCGATGGCGATCACCCGCCAGCCGGCCGGCGGCGCGGCGACGATCCGGCGCCACAGGTAGGACCAACTCGGATTGCCGTGGATGCACAGCAGTGTGCCGACCGGTTCGGGGTCGTCGGCCGGGACGCCGGCGTGGGAGTCCAACACATGCCACGTCCGCTCGACCCCGGTGGAATCGGGCGCCGTCACCTCTCGCGACCAGCGGGCCTCGAGCCCGCTCAAACCGGCGGGCGGCAGACTCACCAGCGGATTTCGGCCGCAGCGGCGTTGATGCCGGAGCCCATGCCCATGAGCATCACACGGTCGCCCCGGGCGATCTTGTCCTGGTGCATCGCTAGCGTGATGGGGATCGCGGCCGGGCCGATATTGCCGCGGGTGGGAAACGTCAGCGGCACCTTGCTCGCGTCCAAGCCCAACCGCTCCACCAGCGCATTGCAGTGCACCGTGGAGACCTGGTGGATGATGTAGTGGTCGATCTCGTCCCAGTCGAAGTCGGTCTTGGCTTCCTTCATGGCACTCTCGGCTACGTCGAGGCCGGCGAGCAGCAGGCCTCGGCTGTCGGTGACCATCCGATCCATATCACCGATGCACAGCGTGTGGTGCTCGGTGGCGGCGCGGCCCACCCCGCCGACTAGCACGTGCCCCTCCGGGTGCCGATCCGCCGGCCCCATCACCATGGCGGCGGCGCCGGAGCCGAGCGTGAACGAGGCGAAGTCGCTGAAAATGTCGGTGGCGGTGGTGTCGTCGGACTGCAGTCGGGCCAGGGTGCGGCGCTGAAGTTCGCGGCTGCCCTCGGCGTCCACGATGAGGGCGTACTTGATCTGACCGGAGTCGATCATCATGGCGGCCAGCTGCATGCCGTTGACGAACCCCAGGCAGGCATTGGACAGGTCAAAGTTGAGGCAGGACGTCGGCAGTCCCAACAGGTGGTGGACTGTGACGGCGGAGGAGGGCTCGAGCCGTGCCCGCGACACTGACGTGTCGATCAGCAGCCCGATCTGCTCGGCCTTGATCCCCGAGTCCTCTAGCGCCACCGCACCTGCCTGCGCCGCGGCATCGGTGTAACTCACATCCTCGGGCCACCAACGGCGCTCCTGGATCCCCGCGACCTGCTCCAGCAGGCCCTTGCGCAACCCGAGCCGGTCGAGGGTGCCCTCAAGCTCGTCGTCGAAGTACGACGACGGCACGACCTCGGGGGCGTCCACCGCCGCCACCGTCAGGACGGCGGCATTCTTGAAGCGGTAGATACTGTTTCCACTCACGCAAGCTCCCTTGCTTCGATCCACCAAGCGGTGGCCCCGCGCCGTCCGGCGCGAACATGGACACGTTGGGGCGTTCCCCCGAAATGGCGCACCGGACCGCGCCGATTCGAGAGGGGTCGCCGACGACCCGGCGGCCGGTTCGGTCCACACCACAAGTCTAACAACACGCCGAAGCGGCGGGGCCCACGCGAGTGGTTAGCGACGGCGAACGCCGTCGTAGAACTCGAGATGCGCGGCAACGAAGGAATCCTCGTACGACTCGGCTCGGTAGCTGCCGGCACGATGAAGCGCAGCGCGGCCGAGCGCCTCCCGACGCTCCGGGTCGGTCAACAGATGCGCCACCGCCGCAGCCAGCAGATCCGGTCGACCCGCCGGCACCAGTCGACCCACCGACCCGATCGCATCGCGCACCCCACCCACATCGGTGGCCACCACGGCACAGCCGGCAGCGGCCGCCTCGAGAATGGCGTTCGGCATGCCCTCGGCATCGGAGGGGTGCACATATACGTCGGCGCGGGCCAGGTACTGGCGCACATCGGCCACGGGTCCGACAAAGCGCACGTCGACGGCCAACTCGGCTGCGAGTGCCCGCAACTGCGGCTCCAACTCCCCTTCGCCGACCAGGACGATGGTCACCGGCCGCCGTTGGTCGCGCAGCACCGCAGCGGCACGGATCAGGGTGGCCTGCCCCTTGGGATGGCGCAGATTGGCCACATTCACCAGCACCGGAAGTTCGGTGTCGACCGGCGCGGGCCGCACCTGCTCGAAAAAGCGCTGCTCGATCATGTTCGGGATCACCACCCGCGGCCGGTCCCCCACCCGTTCCAGGTCCACGGATTCGGCCAGTACAGCATCCGAGTTGGCGATGATGCCATCGGCCATGGCGAGTGCTGTGCCGCGGGCGAACCGTTCGCCGGGGCCACCCACGTCGTCGGACACCTGCGCCCGCCGCGAGATCACGAAGGCCGGTCGTGGCCGCAACCCTCGCGTGGCCATCGCCGCGAGGAAGTGCGATCGAGCCATGAAGGCCTGTACGACGTCAGGGTGGAAGCGTCGGATCTCGGCCCGCAGACCCGCCACCGAACGCAGCCCGTTGCGGCCGATCGGCTCGAGGTGGTGCCGGTGGATCTCAATGCCCACCTCATACAACTCGGACTCCATCGCCGCGTCGACAGGCAGCACATCGCGCGTGACGTTGAACGACACCTGGTGGCCGCGGTGCACCAGTGCACGCGCCAACGACACGGCATTGCGCTCCGACCCGGCCCGGTAGACCTGATCGATCACAATCATCACCCGCACGCGCAACACCTCCTTGCCGTCGCGACCCTCGGAAGCCCTACTCTCAGGAGCTCAGCCGCTCCAGGATGAGTTCGCGCACCCGGCCAGCGTCCGCCTTGCCCTTGGTCGCCTTCATCACCTGACCGATCAGCGCGCCGGCCGCCGCTGCCTTCCCGTCGCGGATCTTCTGCGCCACGTCGGGGTTGGCCGCGATCACCTCGTCGACGGCCTGCACCAGCACACCCTCATCTGAGACGACCTCCAGCCCCCGCGCTGCGATGACCTCAGCCGCGCTTCCCTCGCCGGCGAGCAACCCGGCGAATACCTGCCGGGCCAGCTTGTCGTTGAGCTGTCCGGCGGTGACCAACGCCTCGACCTCCGCCACATCGGCCGGCGTCACCGACAGGTCGGCCAGGGCCACACCACGCTCGTTGGCCTCGCGGGCCAGCTCACCGAGCCACCACTTGCGCGCGCCGGACTGGTCGGCGCCGGCGTCGATGGTGGCGACCACCAGGTCCAGCGCGCCCGCGTTCACGACGCTCGACATGTCGAATTCGCTCAAACCCCAGGCTGCCCGTAGCCGCTCGCGTCGCTCGCCCGGCGGCTCGGGCATGGTGGCCCGCAACCGGTCGATCCAGGCGAGGTCGGGCGCCACCGGCACCAAGTCCGGATCCGGGAAGTAGCGGTAATCCTCAGCGGTCTCTTTGGACCGGCCCGGGGTGGTGGTGCCGTTGTCCTCGTGGAAGTGGCGGGTTTCCAACGTGATGGTGCCGCCAGCGTCCAGCACGGCCGCCTGCCGCCTGATCTCGAACCGAACGGCGCGCTCCACCGAGCGCAACGAGTTGACGTTCTTCGTCTCAGTCCGGGTGCCCCACTCGGGCGCCCCAGGCGGTGCGATCGAGACGTTCGCATCACACCGCAGCGAACCCTGCTCCATCCGCACATCAGAGACCCCCAGCGCCCGCATAAGCTCGCGCAACTCGGTGACATACGCCTTGGCCACCTCCGGCGCCAACGCCCCGGTGCCGGTCACCGGCTTGGTGACGATCTCGATCAGCGGCACGCCGGCACGGTTGTAATCCACCAGCGAGTAGTCCGCCCCGTGGATGCGCCCAGTGGCACCGCCGGCGTGGGTCAACTTGCCGGTGTCCTCCTCCATGTGTACCCGCTCGATACCCACCCGCACCACTTGTGGCTCGCCGCCGGCCGGGTCGGCCACCGTGACGTCGAGCCAACCGTTGACGCACAGCGGCTCGTCGTACTGGCTGATCTGGTAGTCCTTGGGCATGTCCGGGTAGAAGTAGTTCTTCCGGGCGAACCGGCCCCACGCCGCGATGTCGCAGTTGAGGGCCAGACCCATGCGGATGGCCGACTCGACCGCCGCATGGTTGACCACCGGCAGCGAACCCGGAAGGCCCAGGCAGGTCGGGCACACGTGGGTGTTGGGCTCGCCGCCGAACGTGGTGGAGCAGCCGCAGAACATCTTGGACGCGGTGTTCAGTTCGACGTGGACTTCCAGGCCCAGGACAGGCTCGTAGCGGGCCAGGGCATCGTCGTAGTCGACGAGGGTCTCGGGGGTGCTGATGGCTGCGCTCACAGGTGCGGGGCCTCCTCGATCGTGGTGTGGCCGAAGTGGTCGAACAGGGCGGACTCCAGCGCCGCACCGACCTGATAGAGCCGGTCGTCGGCCATGGCCGGGGCCATGATCTGCAGGCCCACCGGCAGACCGTCCTCGGCCGCGAGGCCCACCGGCACGCTCATGCCGGGGATGCCCGCGAGGTTGGCCGGGATTGTCGCGATGTCATTGAGGTACATGGCAACCGGGTCGTCGAGTTTTTCGCCGAGCCGGAAGGCGGTGGTCGGCGCGGTTGGGGTCACCACCACGTCGACGCGCTCGAACGCCTCCGCGAAGTCACGTGCGATGAGGGTGCGGACCTTCTGCGCCTGGCCGTAGTAGGCGTCGTAGTAGCCCTTGCTCAGCGCATAGGTGCCCAACATGATCCGGCGCTTGACCTCGGCGCCGAAGCCCTGCTCACGGGTGAGCGCCATGACCTCCGAGGCCGAGCGAGCACCGTCGTCGCCCGCGCGCAGGCCGAAGCGCATACCGTCGAACTTGGCCAGGTTAGACGAGCACTCGCTGGGCAGGATCAGGTAGTAGGCGGCCAGGGCGTACTCGGCGTGCGGCAGGTCGATCTCGGTGACGATCGCCCCGCGGCTGGCAAGGAGGTCCAACGCTTCCTCATAGCGGGCCTGCACACCGGGCTGGAAGCCCTCGCCGCGCAACTGCCGCACCAGGCCGATGCGCACCCCCGCGACGTCACCGGCCAGGGCGGCCTCGACCAGGGACGGCACGGGCGCGTCGATGCTGGTGGAGTCCAGCGGGTCGTGACCGGCGATCACCTCGTGCAGCATGGCTGCGTCCAGTACGGTCCGTGCGAACGGGCCAGCCTGGTCCAGGCTGGAGGCCAGGGCCACCAGGCCGAACCGGGACACGCCGCCGTAGGTGGGCTTGACGCCGACCGTGCCGGTGAGGGCAGCGGGCTGACGGATGGAGCCGCCAGTGTCGGTACCCAGGCTCAAGGGGGCCTCGTAGGCGGCGACTGCTGCCGCCGAACCGCCCGAGGAGCCGCCCGGGGTGCGGTCCAGATCCCACGGGTTGCGGGTCGGGCCGTAGGCGGAGTGCTCGGTGGAGGACCCCATGGCGAATTCGTCCATATTGGTCTTGCCCAGGATGACCAGGCCCGCCTCGCGCACCTTGCGCACGATCGTCGCATCGTACGGCGGTCGCCAGCCTTCCAAGATCCGCGAGCCGCAGGTGGTGGGCACGTCTTGGGTGGCGATGACATCCTTGACCGCGATCGGCACACCCGCGAGCGGGCCCATCTCCTGGCCCGCGGCCCGCCGTGCATCGATGTCACGCGCGGTGGCCAGCGCGGCCTCGGCATCGACGTACAGGAAGGCGTGGACCCGCTCATCGACCGCAGCGATCCGGTCCAGGTGGGCCGCAGTGACCTGCTCGCTGGTGAGGTCACCGGCAGCCATGGCAGCGGCGAGGTCCACGGCCGCCATCCGCGTGATGTCGGCGCTCATTCGGCTTCCTCCAGAATCCGCGGCACCCGGAAGCGGTCATCCTCCACCGAGGGTGCACCGGCCAGCGCCTGCTCGCGGCTGATCCCCGGGCGCACAGCATCCGGCCGGGTCACATTCGCGATGTCCTGCGGGTGCGACATCGGCGGCACATCATCGGCGGCGACCTCCCCCACACGGCTCACAGCGTCCAGGATGGCATCGAGTTGCGCGGCGTAGTGCGGCAGCGAGTCCGCAGGCAGATCGATCCGGGCGAGGTGGGCCAGATGTGCCACGTCGCCGGTGGTGAGGTGTTCATGGGGCATGGCCCGGAGTCTACGCGGGCCCCGGTTGCCCCGTTTCGGGCCCGCGCTCGTCAGTGGTTGCGAGCGCGCGGGCGGCATCCGGCCCGGAATCGAGCAGCACCTGCAGTCCGGCGGCGTCCAGCACCGGCAGGCCAAGAGTCATCGCCTTGTCGAACTTGCTGCCCGGATTCTCACCGGCCACCACGAAGGTGGTTCGTTTCGACACCGATCCCGTAACCTTCGCGCCCGCGTCCTGCAGCGCAACCGTGGCCTGATCGCGGGTGAAGCCCTCCAGGGTCCCGGTGACCACCACCGTGATGCCCGCCAGCGGGCGTGGGCCGTCGCCGCGTTCATCGGCCATCCGCACCCCAGCAGCGGTCCACTGATCGACGATGGCCGCGTGCCAGTCGACTGCGAACCACTCAACCACCGCCTCGGCGATCACGGCCCCCACCCCATCGGTTGCGCTCAACTGCTCCACACCAGCAGCGCGGATCTCGGTCATCGATCCGAACACCCGCGCGAGTTCCCTGGCTGCGGTCGGCCCCACGTGGCGGATGCTCAGGGCTACCAGTACCCGCCAGAGGTCGCGGTCCTTGGCTGCGGCCAGCGAGGCGAGGAACTTCTGGGCGTTCTCGGTCAGGCGCACTTCACCCTCGGCAGCACTCGCGCTGGCGGCCGCGGCGGTGAAGAACGGCGAGCGCAGCAGGTCCTGTGCTGACAGGCCGAATAGGCCGGCCTCGTCGGCCAACAGGCCGTCGGCGAGCAACGCCTCGGCCGCTTTCCAGCCCAAACCTTCGATGTCCAGCGCCGACCGCGACCCGATGTGGAAGAGCCGTTCGCGCAGTTGAGATGGGCAACTGCGGGCGTTGGGGCACCGAATGTCGGCGTCGCCCTCCTTCTCCGGACGCAACTCGGTGCCGCAGGACGGGCAGTGCGTTGGCATCACGAAGGCCCGCTCGCTGCCGTCCCGGTCCTCCACCACCGGACCGAGGATCTCGGGGATGATCTCCCCCGCCTTGCGTAGGAACACCATGTCGCCGATCAACACACCCTTGCGCACGACCTCGGAGGCGTTGTGCAGCGTGGCCATCTCCACCGTCGTCCC
This sequence comes from Actinomycetota bacterium, assembly GCA_030837395.1. Lineage (GTDB taxonomy): Bacteria > Actinomycetota > Actinomycetes > S36-B12 > UBA10799 > JACJWR01. Next base: position 11,207 of record JAUPKO010000120.1, read on the forward strand.
CGACACCTGCACCGGCGCCATGACACCGTACGGCGTCACCCTGCCTGTGCGGCCCACATTGACCCGGATGTCGAGCAACCGAGTGCGCACCACCTCCGGCGGGTACTTGAAGGCGATCGCCCAGCGCGGCGCCCGGGAGGTGGCACCGAGCCGGCCCTGCACATCGAGGGCATCGACCTTGATCACCACACCGTCGATGTCGTGGGCGAGGTCGTGGCGGTGGTCGGTGTAGCCGTCGATGTAGGCGCGGACCTGCTCCGCCGTGGTCACCACCGCCGTCGTGTCCGCAACCGGCAGCCCCCAGGCGGCCAACGCGAGGTAGGCCTCGCTGAGAGTCTGCGGCGCGAAGCCATCGGCGCGGCCCAAACCATGGACCACCAGCCGCAACCGTCCGAGCATGCCGGTCGCCCGGTCGAGTTCACCCTGCAACCGCGCGACGCGGGCACCTGCACGTTCGCCGCGCGGGCCATCGAGCCCGTCGGCCGCTGCGAGTGCCGATTGCACTTCGGCGACGCGTCGGTCGACCCGCTGCCGCAGGGTCCCCGCGGCAGCGTTGCGCGGGTTGGCGTAGGGCGAGCGGCCGAGATCGAGCATATGGTCGTTGATCTCGGCGAAGTCGGCCAAGCTGAAGTACACCTCCCCGCGTACTTCGAGCACCGCGGGCAACTCCGGGGCTCCCGAAGCGGGCGTGAGCGTCTCGGGCACACACTGCAGCCAGGTGACATTGGCCGTGACATCCTCGCCGACTCGGCCGTCACCACGGGTCGCGAGCGTGGCCAGGCGGCCCGAGCGATACACCGCATCGACCGCTAACCCGTCGACCTTGAGTTCACACACCATGGGCGGCATCTCGCCGAGGTCCCTGTCGAGGCGGTCGAGCCACGCGGTCAACTCGGCCTCGTCAAAGGCGTTGTCCAGGCTCAGCATGCGCTCGAGGTGCTCCACCGGCTCGAACATCTCCGAACGGGAACCGCCGACAGTCTGGGTGGGTGAATCGCCGGTGACGAGTTCGGGGTTGGCAGCCTCGAGGGCGACTAACTCGGCGAAGAGGGCGTCGTACTCGGCGTCCGAGAGCGTCGGGGCATCGCGCAGGTAGTAGGCCGTGCGGGCGGCGTTGACTGCATCGACCAACTGCTCCCAACGGGCCTTGGGCCCGGCCGTCGGTGATTCGAGGCTCATGCGGACACCTCCCGGTGCAGGATTCCCACGACGTGCGCCACCCGTTGGGTCACCGCCCGTGCGCCGTCCGGACTCGCACCGGCCACACCGCACGGGGTGCTCACGGCCAGACGCGGTGCCGCATCGTCCAATGGGATGCCGAGCCGATCGAGCAGTGCTGTCACGCGGGTGACGCTCGCAGCCACGGGCTCGGCGGGACCGCCGCCGAGCCGCCACGGCACAGCCCCCGCCACAAGCGCGCAGTCTGACTCCAATAGCGTGCCGAGGGCCTCCTCGTGGTGGCCGCCGCGACCGTCCGCGCGCTGCGAGGTGAGGTCGAGGGACACGGCGTCGGCCCCCGTCTCACGCATCAGGGCGATCGGCGCCGGCACCGCGCAGCAGTGCAGGATCGCCGCGGCACCGGCGTTGTGGACGGCCGCGACGGCCTCGGTGAGCGCCCTGCGGGCATCTTCGGCGGCCACTGACCGGTAGAAGTCCAGTCCGCTCGGCGTCTTGATGCGGGCGGCCAGCACCCCTGGCAGCCACGGCTCGTCGATCTGCACCACGGCAGCGGGCCAGGTATCGCGCAACCGGGTGGCGGCCGCGGCAGCCATCGCCGGGTAGGCCGTGGTGAGATCGCGCATGGCGCCGGGATCGAACAGCATCCGGTGACCGTTGCGCAACTCGACGGAGGCGGCGAGGGTCCAAGGCCCTGCGATGGCGACCTTGCACGACGGTGCGCCCTGGTAGCCGTCCTCCGCGGTGTCCCAATCCTGGCGCAGCCACGACGTCGCCCGCCGCATCGCCGTTGTCGAGGCGTCGGTGGTCCTGCCCGCCAGGCGCCAGCCCGACGGCGTCGTCTCGCCCGCGAACTCCGGCGCGACCTGGGCCAACAGGGCAAGCGCCCGTCCGACCATATCGGCTCCCGGACCACGCGCGGGCAGCTCTGGGATGCTGGGCAGGGCGGGGTTCTCCCCCGCCATGATGCGCACCGGCTCGGCCGGTTCGGTGCCCGGGAACGACCCCATCGACACAGCGATGGGGCCCTGCTGCCATGGAGTCGAGCGAGTGGGGTCCACGAGGGCCAAGGTTAGTCGCTGCGCCAGCCCCGGTCACCGCAGATCGATCGGCGGCCAGTGACGACCGCAAGTCGATCGTGGCCAGGTCCGACACGGTGCCTGCGATGTCGCCTCGATAGCCCGCCGGCGCGGCACCTGACAATGGCGGGCGACCCCTGGCGTGTCTGCTTTGCGAGCTCGATGCCGGTTAGGCTCATGCGGTGGCCCTCGAACCCGTCCTGCCGGCGATCCCGGTGTGGAGTTCGTACGTGGCTGTCGCGGTGGGCGGCATCGCGGGTGCCTCGCATGCGGCTCGGCGCGGCTTCGACGTGATCGGGGTGCTCGGCCTGGCGGTGGCGGCCGGCCTGGGCGGCCTGCTGCTGCGGGACGTGCTGTTGCAGAAGGGCACACCGGTAGTGCTGACCGACCCCCGTTACCTGCTCTCGGCAATCGTCGCGGCCCTGGCCGGCTTCTTCTTCGGCGGCCTCATCGCCCGCCTCGGCCGCGTCCTGCTGGGCTTGGATGCGCTGGCCATGGGACTGTTCGTCAGCCTGGGTGCCAGCGCGGCGCTGTTCTACCAACTCAGCCCGCCGGCGGCGCTGTTCCTGGCGGTCACCACGGCCGTCGGCGGCAGCATTCTGCGCGACTTGCTCTCCGGCGAACCGCCATCGATTCTGCGCCCAGGAATCTTCTCCGGGGTGGCGGCGGTGATCGGTGCGATCGTCTTCCTGACCCTGTACGAATTCGATTGGCCCACTTTCTGGCTGCAATTGGCCACGATCGTCACCGTCTTCGCGGTCCGTGTGCTTGCGCTCTGGCGCGGGTGGGAGTCGCCCACTTCGGTGGATGTGACCGAACGACTGGGGAACTTCTGGACCCAAACGAAGGATCACCGCATCCACTACCACGACCTGGTCGCGCGGGTCCACCGTCCCGCAGATCATGAAACCGACACCGACGTGGACCCGGCGCCAGCCGCCGAACGACCCCCGCCCGAGTCGCCGGACTCGACATGATCGCCACGGCCGACCCGGCCATCTTCAATCTGCCGCCACTGTTCGACGCGCTGGCCATTTCGATCGGTGCCCTCACCGGCGCCCTCTACGCCACCCGGAAGAACTTCGACGTCATCGGCACGCTCGCGATCGCCTTCGCCAGTGGCCTGGGCGGCGGGGCGATCCGCGACATAGTGCTGCAATTCGGCACTCCGGCGTTCCTGTCCAACCCCTATTACCTCGGCTACGCCGCCCTCGGGTCGGTTATCGGCTTCCTCTTCGCCCGGTGGGCGCGCGACTGGCAATTCGCCTACAACGCCTTGGACGTTGCCACGCTCGGTGTGTGGGTGTTGCTCGGCTGCGAAAAGGCCCTGCAACTCAACTTGCCGACGGTGTCCGTGGTGTTCGTCGGCGTGCTGGCCTCAGTCGGCGGCGGCCTGCTGATGAACCTCCTGTGCGGTGAGGTGCCGACGTCCTTCCAACCGGGGCATTGGTACGCCTTCGCCGCGCTGCTCGCCTCCATCACTTTCGTCGTACTCGCACGGGCCGGCGCACCGCCGTTCGTCAGCGAAGGCGCCACCCTGGTGATCGCCGCCTTCCTGCGCTGGGCGGCGCTCACCTGGGATATCCGCACCCCCGGGCCGATGGACCTCAGCGAGGTTGCGCGGGCACGTTGGCGCCGGCTTCGACCGACGGCAGCACACCGGAGCGACTGATAGTGGCCGAGGCCACCACCTCATCGTCGCGATACAGCACAAGGGTCTGCCCGGCAGCCACGGCGCGCGCCGGGACGGCTAGCACGATCTCCAGGCCCTCGTCGGTCGCCGTCACCCGATGCACCGGGATCGGATCGCCGTGCGCCCGGATCTGCGCGCTCAGACCCGCCCCGGCTTCGACCCCGGACTCGGCGGCCGCGGCGAGCCACGTCGCCGGGCCAGTGACGATCTCAGTCACGTCGAGCCTCGCGACTGGCCCGACGAACACCGTGTTCGACTCCGGTTGCATGCCCACCACATAGCGCGCAGCCCCATCGGCGGCCGGCCGATCCAAGCCCAAGCCCCGCCGCTGGCCGATCGTGAAGCCGTAGCTACCGCCATGTCGTCCCAGCACCGCGCCACTGTCGACGTCGACGATCTCGCCCGGCGCCTCCCCCAACCGTCGCGCCAGCCAACCCCGAGTGTCGCCGTCGGGGATGAAGCAGATGTCGTGGCTGTCGGGCTTCGCCGCCACCGCCAGCCCGCGCCGGGCCGCCTCCGCGCGAACCTCCGTTTTCGTGCTGGCACCCAGCGGCAACAGGGTGTGCCGCAACTGTGCCGGGTTGAGCACCGCCAAAACGTAGGACTGGTCCTTGGCGGCATCGACCGCCCGCCGCAACGTGACCCGGTCGCCTTCGCGCCCGACCTGCGCGTAGTGGCCCGTCGCGACGGCGTCGAAACCCAGCGCCAGCGCTCGGTCGAGGACCGCAGCGAATTTGATGCGCTCGTTGCAGCGCACACAGGGGTTGGGGGTGCGGCCGGCGGCGTACTCAGCCAGGAAGTCATCGATCACGTCTTCGGCGAAGCGCTCGGCCATATCCCACACGTAGAACGGAATGCCGATCACGTCTGCCGCCCGCCTGGCGTCGCGGGCATCCGAGAGGGTGCAGCAGCCACGGGAGCCCTCGCGCGTCGCCGCGGGGTCTGACGACAACGCGAAGTGAACGCCGGTGACGTCGTGGCCGGCCTGATGCGCCCGCGCCGCGGCCACCGCCGAATCCACCCCGCCGGACATCGCTGCGACCACCCTCATGACGCCCTCCGGGCACCGGCCGAGGCCCGTCTGGCGCGCGCGACTGCCTCCGGCAGGGCCTTGGCCACGGCGGCGATGTCGGCACGGGAACTGGTCCAGCCCAGCGAGAATCGCAGCGCCGAGCGTGCCTGCGCCGCAGTGGCCCCCATCGCCTCCAGCACGTGGCTCGGCTGCGGGATACCGGCGGTGCAGGCGCTGCCGGTGGAGCACTCCACCCCCGCCGCATCGAGCAGCATGAGCAGGGCGTCCGCCTCGCACCCGTCGAACATCACACTGACGATCCCGGGCAGGGCGTCGGGGGACGTGACGACCCTCGCCTCGGGGGCGGCGTCGCGGATGGCGACAACCAACTCGTGCCGCAGATCCACCACCGACAGCCCCGGCTCGGCACTGGCCAAGGTCGACCCTCTGCTGGCCTGCAGCGCTGCGGCCATGGCCGCAGCCCCGGCGACATTAAGTGTGCCTGAATGTATCCGCCGCTCCTGCCCCCCGCCATAGACCACGGGGTGGCACGGGATGGTCGGCGGCAGCACGAGGGCGCCGATACCCGCAGGGGCGCCGAACTTGTGGCCGCTGACAGAAATCGCCGCCCCTGGTGCCGGGGGTGCCCCCCACCATCCGACGGACTGCACCGCATCGACGTGCAGTGGCACGCCCTGGGTCTGGGCCAACGCCGCCAACTCGGCGATCGGCTGCACGGTGCCGACCTCGTTGTTCGCCGACATCACCGACAGCACGGTGATCCGCGCGCCCTCGTCCGCCAGCAGGGCCTCGGCCTCGACCAGGCGCACCCGGCCGACGTGATCCACCGGCAGCACCCGCACCCGTGCACGCCCGCCATCGGCCAGGGCGGCCGCAGTGTCGAGGACTGCGTGATGCTCCACCGCCGAGACGACCACCGTGTCGCGCCGCCGGTCGGCCGTGTGCCGCGCCATATGAATGCCCCGCACGGCGAGGTTGTCGGCCATGGTCCCGCCGGAGGTGAAGATCACGTCACCGGCATCGCACGAAAGTTGCTCGGCAAGCGACTCGCGGGCCTCCTCCAACACTCGCCGCGCGGCCCGGCCGGTGCTGTGCAGGCTCGCGGCGTTACCCGAGGGTGCGCCCAGCCAGGCCGCGACCGCCTCCGGGCGCACCGGGGTAGTCGCCGCATGATCGAGGTACGCCACAAGCGCCGATTCTACGCATCGGGTTCGGCTGCGCCCTCCGGTCCGGCCACCTGCCCAGGACCGGCCGCCACGAGCACCTCCGGCTTGAACAGCTTGAGGCCGCGGTGCGGGTCGTAGCCGTGGATCTCCGAGACGTCCAACGCGCGCATGAACGCGATGACCTCCTCGGTGACCACTTGACCCGGCACGATGACCGGGAAACCAGGCGGATACGGGATGACGAAGTTGGCTCCCACGAGTTCGGGCCCCTGCGCCAGCCGACGATCCAGTTCCGGGTCCTCGAGCCGCAGGTGTTCGCAGTTGAGCGGATCGTAGGCCAGATAGAAGGCCTCACGCATGTGGCCGTGCCGGGTGGGGCTGGCCGGGTCGTCGCGGAAGAAGTCATGGAACCGGCTGAAGTTCGGCAGGTCCGGCACCCGGTCCACGAGTTCGGCGACGGTGTCCTCGAAGGCGGCGCGCTCGTGCGCGCTGCACGTGTGCAAGTGCTCGTCGATCTTGCGTGAGATGTCGGCCAACACCTTGATCACGTGCGCCACGTCGCCACGGGTGTTGTTGATGTTGATCTGGAACAACACGCTGTTGCGCGAGGTCTTGTTGATCTGGATCTCGTACTCGGCGGCCAGCAGCGCCTTGAAGTCGGCGCCGTTCATGCCCGCCCGGCCGCACATCACGGTCACGCGGGTGAGGTCGAGGAAGAATTCGTCCTGCTCGATGGCCAGCATGGTGGTGGACCACGACGGCTGGTCCTCCCGGCCAGCAATCTCAGCCGACTGCCGGTACCTCGCGGGGATCATCTCACGCGCTGTGAGCGCCCGGAAGTAGCGCGAGATCAGCGGATTCTCGTTGATCAGCAGGCGCATTTCCACAGCGAGTTGCAGCGCCTTGGAGACGAGTTCGAAACCCTCGAGTTCCATCTGCCGGCGGGCCACGTCCAGGGTCGCGATGATCTGCTGATTCGGCGAGGTTGAGGTATGGGTGTAGAAGGCCTCCTTGAACGGCTCCTCGACTTCGCCGAAGAACTGGTCGGCAACGAGCATGATCGACGCCTGTCGCAGCGCCGACATGGACTTGTGCACCGAGGTGGTCTGGTAGACGCGGACGTGAAACTGAGCCGGGTCGGGCAGCAATCGCTCGGTCAGGGCGCGCGGATCGGTGCCGTCCACCGCGATTGCCTGCTCGGCGAACTTCTGGTATTCGCGGTGATACTCGGGGCTGGACTGCAGCCGACGAAGGTGCGCGGCACCACCCATGGCCGTGCGGGGCCGCAGGTAGGGCGAGAAGTGTGCCGCGGCCGACCACGCCTCATCCCAGAGGAAGATCAGGTCCGGCTTGATCGCCAGACACTCGGACATTGTGCGCACTGTGTGCGCCATGTGACCGTCGAAGGTCGCGTTGGTGAGGATCAGCATGCGGACCCGGTCGAGCAGCCCCTCCGCTTTGAGTTCGAGTAACGCGGCTTTGATGCGATCGATCGGCACACCGCCGTACATCGAATACTCCGTCAAGGCGAAAGCGTCGATGTAATACGGCTGGGCACCGGCCAGGACACAGGCGTAGTGGTGCGACTTGTGGCAATCACGGTCGATCAACACGATGTCGCCCGGGCGGCATAGCGCCTGGACGACGATCTTGTTGGAGGTGGAGGTGCCGTTGGTGGCGTAGAAGGCACGATCCGCGCCGAAGGCCCGTGCGGCCAGTTCCTGTGCCTTCTTGATGGTGCCAGTGGGCTCGAGGAGGCTGTCCAGGCCACCGGTGGTGGCGGACGATTCGGCGAGGAACAGATTGCGGCCGTAGAACTCGCCCATGTCGCGTATCCAGTTGGAGTTCATGATCGACTTGCCGCGCGCGATCGGCAGCGCGTGATACGTGCCCATCGGACGCTGGGCATAGGCCTTGAGGTTGTCGAAGAAGGGCGTCTGGAACCGCTCGCGGATCCCCTCAAGAATGCTCAGGTGAACCTCCCGCAACTCCTCGATACCGAAGAAGATGCGACGGGCTGCGGCGGCATCATTGGTGCCGGCGATCAGCTCCCAACCACGGTCGGCCAACAGATAACGGTCCACTTGCGGCAGCACGTCCTGCACGACATTGAGCAGCGGCAACCCGAGATCGCCGTCATGCGGAACCCCGTGGCTGCTCAGGAACGTTTCCAGGTGGGGCAGGTCCGAGGCGCTGTGGTACGGGAAGCCGTCAAGGGCGACGACGGCCTGGATCTCCTGATTGAGCACCAGGGCCAGGATCGCGTCTTGGAAGGAATCGACAGTGACGCACTCGTATCGGAAGTCGTCGGACGGCTCCCGCAGGCCGTGCAGAGCCCGCGCGAGGCCGTCGTGGTCGTCCGGATCCACCCCACCGACGATGAGCACCTCGAAATAGGGCCGCGACGACCCCGCATCGTCGTGGTCATCGACGCCCTCCTCGACCACCGCGGGGTGCGGCTCGAACACCTCGCGTGCCGACGGGTCCCGCCGATACGACTTGGTGTGCAGGGCGGCGCTGATGTTGCGTGCCGCCACGTCGAAGGCCCCGACATCGCCGTCGTCGAGCGCCGTCATCAGTTGCGCGAGGATCCCCGGACCGGGAAAAGCCCAGAAGGCTTCCACCGGAATCAGGGTGCGCAGCCACTGCCGTAGGCGGGCAGCCGAATCCGGGCTTGGATGGCGCAGGGCCGTATCGGCGGTCCGCTGCATCGAACGCCAGTAGTCCTCCCGCCTCGCCCCGTAGCCGAATAGGTCGGTGAGTGTGTCGCCCGTGACCGAGACGATCGGTTCCATCGCGCGTGCCTCCAACATCGAACAGCCACCGCCACCGGTGTGCGTTGCGATGAGGCTACCCAGATTCAGCCGTCGAAGCGGCTTGGTCGACGGGTGCGGGCCCATTACCCCCGCCTTGTCACCCCGGCCGTGATACCCCTTGCCTTGCCTCCGCTCAGGCCGCGTCAGCCTCGGTGATCGGGACGAGGGCGCCGGAGGCGGTGCGGGTGAGCACCCCCAACATCTGCAAGTCGGCCTCCTGCGCGGCCTGCTGCAGGGCACGGAACCATCGCCGGTCCAGCACTCCGGCCACGGCCGCACCGCGGCGGTGCAGGATGAGGCCAATCTTGGCCACACCACCGGGGGGTCCCATCCGGCCAGCAGCCGTCGCGAAGGGCCACAGCATGCGGTAACAATCCTCGGCGGCCGGATTGCGCGGGCAATCCGAGATCACGTTGACCAGCGGTTGGCCGTAGCCGACGGGCTCAAGCAGGACAACGATGGATCCTTCGGCACGGTCGCGGTGCGGCAGATGGTCGGCGATGAACGTGAGCGGGTCGCTGCGGGAGAGATCGGCCTTGGCCGCTTCGGACAACCCTCCCCACCGGTGCTCGTAGCCGTCCTCGTCTTCATAGGGCAACCCGTCGTACGGGCTACGGGCCGCCATTGCCGACGACTGTGAC